>JAAEPD010000609.1 GCA_024222455.1 Aureispira sp. | reverse complement strand
GCCTATTAATGCCTTTTCTCATTTATTTGCTGGATTAATTGCCTATCAATATTTAGATAAAAAACCAGCTATTTATTATCCTTCATTAACTAATGTTCAACATAAAGCTGCTTAATTTCTAATCCTTAGTTCACGTTAAAAAACAGAACAACTATGCAACCCAAAACAATTGTCTTTATACATGGCTTATTCATGAATGATCATTCTTGGATGGAATGGAAAACATATTTTGAAGAAAGAGGTTATAATTGTATTGTTCCCCAATACCCTCTCCACAAAGGCAACCCAGCCGATCTTAGAACAAATATATCGGCAGATTTAGGCAAACTGGAATACACAGATATAGTAAAACACTATGAAGATATAATTAGCCAATTAGATCATAAACCTATCTTAATTGGACATTCGGTTGGTGGCATGTTGGTTCAATCCTTAGTCAATAAAGACTTAGCAACTATGGGAATTTGCATTGATTCTGCGCCTCCTAAAGGGATTAATTGTTTCAAATGGAGTTTTATAAAAGCCAATATAGCAACCATAAACCCATTCAAAGGCAACTCTCCCTTTTTGCCCTCAGTCAAGTGGTTTCATTACGCTTTTTGCAATACCTTATCAATGGAAGAAACTGAAAAACTGTACAATCAATTTGTAGTGCCTGAGAGTAGAGAAAGATGACTGCTAAACAAGGCAAAATCGACTTCAAAAAGCCTCATGCTCCCCTACTTTTTATAGGAGGCGAAAAAGACAATATCACACCTGCTAGTCTAAACCGAAAAAATGTAAAAGCCTATAAACATAAGGACAGTATTGTAGATTATAAAGAGTTTGAAGGTCGTACACACATCCTCTGTGCTCAAGAAAATTGGGAAGAAATTGCTGCTTATATCCACAATTGGATAGAGACTAAATAGTTCAACATTCTCCACATCAATAGCTAAAACTATGCTTTTAAGATTGGTTGATGTGGAGACTTTTATTACTCCTCATTCTTGACTAAAAGAGCGATTTGATCTATTACATGTCGCGCCTCTTTCATCCTTGTTACGACCATCCATACATGAAACATTTTAGGATATTCGAAGTAATTCATAGGTATATCCTGTTTATCCAATACCCCCTTCAATTTCCTTGCATCCCCAATTAAGGAATCATGTGTTCCTATAAAAATGGAAATTTGTCCCAAGCCTTCAAAATTACCATAAATAGGACTCACCCTAAAATCTGTTAGAGCCAATTCTTTAGCATATGCCTGACCAGCCATCTGAAGACCTTTGATACCTAGCATTTTATCCTTTTTATTGACCTCAACAATCTCAGGATTACTCATAGTCACATCCAACCAAGGAGCTAATAAAATGATTTGAGATGGTTGTGGTTTATGCTGCAAGCTAAGTTCTTGTGCAAATCCCAAAGCAATACCACCACCTGCTGAATCCCCCATAAGAATGATATTTTGGGGTGACACCTTTTTTAGTAAATCAGTATATATTTTTCCAACATAATTAAATACATCTAGGCAGGAAGCACTAGGTGCTAATGGGTAATCAGGGACAACAATTGTTGCATTTGTTTTATGTACTAATTCCTCTAGTAAATCCCAATGGAATTTTAAGATATTATAAATATATGCGCCACCATGCATATACAAAATCACCTTTTCAGAAACGTTCTGTTTAGGTCTAATCGTCCAAATACATCGTCCATTTTCCTTTCTAGTATCTACCTCTAAATTCTTCTGAATAGATTTGGAAGGCATTGCTGCTTTTTGCAAAAACTTCCCTTTCTGTAGATTCCGTACAGTTCGATTTTTCAAACCTAAAAATCCCATAAAGAATTGAATGACTTTCGATTCAAAACTTACGGGTTCATTATGAATATAGTTTATTGATTTATTCATTTTTAGAATATTATTTTAAGCTATTCACACTCATCATCTCAATATCTCCCAATTTTAAGCTTTTAGTTGTTTCTATTCTAATAGTCTTTTCTTGATTAGGTAGCACATCAAAATAATTATCAGAATACTGTACATTTTCAGCATCTATAGTCAAAAATAGATTTTTGATGAGTGTTGGAGTTGAGATTTTCAGCTCATAGGCATCTCCTACCTTTTCTAAGCTCAATTTAGGCTCTACTCTCTTTAATTTTAGATCCTTAGGATTCTTAAAATAATGAATATGTTCTGTTATCAACTCCCCATCTACACTAAACTTAGATTGAAAGAATGCATGCTTAGTTTTTAGCTTTTTCAAGAACTTTTTATAACTATACCTCATGAACACCCAAGTTTGGTTAGATTCTACTTTCAAATTTATAGAGTTTTCCCAAAGTACCTTTCCATCTAAATCATAAACAGTTAGGTCTAATTTACCTTCTAAAGCTTCCTGTTTATCCGAGATTATAGTCCCCATCAGTAAATCTCTATCCTTAGAGATCAACACAACAACATCCTTATACAAATCTCTAACTCTATAATGTAGTGCCTTCCAACGTCCATAGTAATCAACACTAGACCAAGATGGGCCAGGCCAACAATCGTTGAGCTGCCAGTATAGAGTTCCCATACAATGTCCCTTTGCTTTTCGGTGGCTCTCTATAGCCATTCCTATTCCCAAAGCTTGTGTTAGTTGGCTTAAATAGGTAAACTGTTCAAAGGTTTTAGGCTTGGGGAAATAAGTCTCTAAATGCTCTAAAATCATACCATTCCCAATATAGCTTTTTTGGTGGTGCTTCATCACTTCCGATTCTAAATCCCATTGACTAGAATCTTTAGCAAAGGCCTGCACGGTAGTCATCTCAGGAAAAGACTGGAACCCATATTCACTCATAAATCGGCCTACATTAGTTTTGTAGTTCTCAAAAGGTTCTTTCCCATGCCATACACCCCAATAATGCATACTTTTATGGTTAAAATTCTCTGCTGTTCCCCAGTTACTCAAAGGTGATGTTGGTACATAAGGTCGTTCTCGTACATTCAGTTCTTGCAGTTTAGAGGGGATCAATTCATCAAACAATTTTTGATAACCAGTTATAATCTCCAAAGAATCTTTTTTAGAATAGCCAAACTGCTTTTGCCAGCCCCAATTATTCCAAGCAACATCCATCTCATTATTGCCACACCACAAAGCTATAGAAGCTCGATTTCGCAAGCGTTTTATATTATCGTCTAACTCTTTTCCTACACTTTCTAAAAAAGCATCATTTACAGGATACATTCCACAAGCAAACATAAAATCCTGCCACACCAAAATTCCATTCTGATCACACAATTCGTAAAACAAATCATCTTCATAAACACCACCACCCCAAACTCGAAGCATATTCATATTGGCAGCAACTACATTATTTATTACCCTTTCATAATCCTCCTTTTTCACTCTAGGGATTATGTTGTCTTGTGGAATATAATTAGCCCCTTTCATAAAAACAGGCACTCCATTCAACTTAAAATAATAACTCGTTCCTATTTCGTCAGGCTCTTGTATCAGCTCAATCTTCCTCAAACCTATTTTCTCTTCTTTTTGATCTAGAACTTTTCCTTTTTGTACTAATTCTACCTTCCAATCATATCTAAAAGGCTCACCTAATCCTTTAGACCACCATAACTTTGGATTTTCTATCTCAAAATCTAGCCTATAAGTTTGTTCTCCTTTTTTAGTTTGGATAGACTGCTTCATAGATAGACCTTCTCCATTCAAGACTAAATCATACTCCCCTTCTTTATTTGCTTCCAACTCTACATGAGCAGTAATTTCAGCCCGATTAGCATTGACTTCTTTCTGTTCAAAATATAAATCTTGGATTTTAGCCTCACTCCAAGCCTCAATAGATACAGGTCGCCAAATTCCCATAGTCACTAATCGAGGTCCCCAATCCCATCCAAAATGATAAGGCGCTTTGCGCACAAAAGGACTTATCTTAAGCTCCGCAGCATCATTTCCAGCAGGTAATTGGTAGCCTAAGGCATCATAAGCTGCCTTTTTCTCCTTCTGAGGAGATCGAAACACGACTTTAATGGTGTTCTTACCTACTTTTGCACAAGACTTAAAATCTTTGGTCCAAGTACAAAACATATTATCAGCACTCAATACTTTCACCTCATTTACCCACACATCAGCATAGGTATCCACCCCCTCAAAAGTCAAATCCAACCGATCGTGGGCATACTGTGTCTCGGTCAATTCAAAATCTCGTTCATACTCCCAGTTCTCCAATTCTATCCACCACATTTCCTCTTCATTCTTGCCATAAAAGGGATCTTCTATCAGCCCAGCATTCAACAAATCCAATTGCACCACTCCTGGCACAGATGCCTTTACCCATTGCTCTTTTCCTACTTGCCTAAACTTCCAATCACCATTCAGATCAATAGTTTCAGGACTAGGATTAGCCAAAGGACTAGTACAGCTATAAAAAATGCCTAAAAAGATTAAGTATATATATTTTTTCATTAGACTATGTAGTTCTAAGTGCTTGAATAGATTGGGTTAGTTTTTCTTGGTCAAATACCTTCTTTTGATATTCTTCTCTTGGAAATTTTGGATTTTGGTGGAGCATATCGCCCTCACGATATTGAGCTGCTGTAAAATGAAATTCTTGAGCTTGAGTATATTTTGCCAAATCAGGAATATTATCTGCATTTACACCACTTCCAGGCATAATACAAATACGATTATCAGCCTGCTTGATCAAATTCTTTATCAATTCTCTTCCTTGCCAAGCCGTCAGTTCCTGTCCAGAAGTTAAGATTCGATCTACACCCAATTCTATCAATTGTTCCAAAGCGTCAAAAGGGTTTAAGCAACGATCAAAAGCTCTATGAAAAGTAACCTGCATTGGTCTTGCTAACTCTACTAATTTTTGGGTTCTAACTATATCTATTTCTCCATCTCTATCCAAAAGACCAACAACAACACCATCTACTCCAAGCTTTTTAGCCTCTAAGATATTGTATTGCATGACTTCAAATTCTTTATCAGAATATAAAAAATCACCTCCTCTAGGTCTTACAATCACAAAAAGGTCAATATCAATCGCTTTTCTAGTCAATGCTATAGTTCCTATACTTGGGGTTGTTCCACCTTCCAACAAATTGGCACAAAGCTCTACCCTATTGGCTCCATACTCTTGAGCTGTTAGAGCAGCCTCTACACTATCTATACAAAGTTCTATTTTCATACAATTCGGTGCATTCTCTCAATAAAAAAAATGTTGTAAGTCAAACTTACAACATTTTCATAGATGTTTTATAAAGTATATAATTCCTCAGACCTAGTTTATAGGAATTCGAATTTTATATTCCTTTCCATCTTTATTACTTAACACTCCTCCCACTAACCAAGGATTATAGATTTTGAGCATTCGGTAAGAGACATCGTGTTCTTTGGCATAAGCTGTTAAATCAGAAATACTCTCCTCCATTTTTAAGGTTTTAAACTCAGGTAATGGTGGATAATAATCTTCTCTAGACAAATCAAAACCATAGTCAGAAGGGTTTTCCATTATTGTTTTAATAGCCATAATACGAAGCATATATCTTGATGTTTCTTTATTAAGATACAAATCAAAATAGGTTTCTCCACCTTGTGTTTCAATTGTTTTTTGCAATCCTGGCCCTCCCATATTATAGGCTGCTGCTGCTAAGGTCCAAGAACCAAATTGATCATAGGCTTTTTTAAGATACTGACATGCTGCAATGGTTGATTTTTCTAGATGATAACGTTCATCCACCTCTTTACTTACCTCTAATCCATAAGCCTCTGCTGTTTTGGGCATAAACTGCCAAAAACCTTTTGCTCCTGCAGGGGAAACTGCATTAGATAAAGCAGATTCTCCAACTGCTAGGTACTTAAAATCATTTGGAACTCCGTATTCCTTCAAAATAGGTTCAATAATAGGAAAATAACGACTAGATTTTTTCAGAAATAATAAGGTTGAAGAATGTCTAAAAGTATTCGAAATTAACTCTCGATCAAAACGCTCTTTAGCATCAAAGTTATCTAAAGGAAGTGCTTCTCCTGCAAAATCTACCTTTTCTGGAATAGGTGGTGTAGTTATGTTATTACTAAAGTTTGTTGGTTGCTTCTTCTTTGTTATATCGCTTGTTGGACGTTGAAAACTGAACAAACAAAGTAAGGCAAAAGCAACAGGGATCAGTACTAAAATTCTAAAAGACTGATATGGTGAAAACGATTTATTATTAGCTATCATTTTAATTCGATTTAATGTTAAGGATTGACTAAAATGGTTGCCGAAATAATAGGAATTTGATAGACTAGCATATTTGACAATCAACTGTTGGTATAGGATAGAATCGGTGCCTGCACCTAACATTTCACTGTCTACTTGGTATTCATGTACTGCTATCAAATCTTTTCGGAACCAATACATAAAAGGATTGAACCACTGAAAAACAAAGAGTAGTTCTGTTAATACACGATCTATGCTATGATATAATCGCACATGTGTACATTCATGCTCCTTAATCAATGGTTGATCATCTGAATTCCAGATATTCTTACTGACTGAAATACTACCAGCTGAAGTCTGGTAGGTTAAAAATTAGGACTATAAGTCCCCTGACTATTCTAAAGAAATATTATTCGAGTTATCACTTTGCTTAGAATCGTTGTGATTCTCTATATATGCTTTGATTACTTCATC
>JAAEPD010000608.1 GCA_024222455.1 Aureispira sp. | reverse complement strand
GTTCTGTTGCTTTACCCTCTTGAGCCTTGAACTGAATATACATTGCTTTTTCTATCTTTTCGGGTAAGTTTGCAGCTACCTTAGCAGCTAGAATTTTAGGATTCTGAACGTTTTGGAGGACACCATTTTCCCAACCTCCTTTTACTAGTTCTGAAGCATTTTGATTTAAGGCAGCAGCCACTTCTCCTTCAAAATGTGCTGCTCTCCCTTCTGGGTGAGGATAGGTATCAAAAACACCAAAGGTCTCTTCATCTAACCGTAGAGCTGACCATAAAAGAGTGTCAGGCTCTTTTTGTTCAACAATAGCTGCTCCTGCTACTAAAAAATTTGCTAATTCTGTTGCTTTTCCTTCGTTAGCCTTTAGGCTGATAAATGTGCTTTCTTGTGACTTTTTCATGTTTAAATGATTTGTAGTTTTGATTAACAATGCCACAAATCTATACTAGATCGATCACAGGTAACGGTATCTTATGATACACAAGCTCAATTTTTTTTCAATTTTACAGCACCACGGTGCAAACTTAGTTTATTTTGAGATTCCATAGTTTTGAGTATTCTAGAAATTACAACTCTAGTCGTTCCTAGTTCATTGGCTAATTCTTGATGAGAAAAAGGTATGGTTAAAGTATCTTTATCTTGAGCATACTCTAGCAAGAACGCTTCTAAACGTTGGTCTATCTTATGAAAACTAACGGCCTCAAAGGCTTGTAATAGATTTTGATAACGCTCCTCTATTCCGCTCATTAGATAACTATTCCATGTAGAATACTTCTGCTGCCATTCCTGAACTAGGTGTATTGGAATCAATAGAATAGTAGAATTCTCCGTCGTAATGCCATTCACCTTGCTTTTGTGGTTCTGAAAAGTAGAAAAGATAGACATCAGGCAGGTTTCCCCTTTTTTGACATAATACATAAGGATTTCTCTATCCAAATTAGGTTCTATCTTATACACACGTATTCTTCCATCCATTAGCAAAGGTAAATGACGCAAGTATTCACCTTCTTCTAAAATGATAGTCCCTTTTGGAAATATTTTGACTAAACCTTTCTCCTCTATTTGCTTTTTGAGTGCTAGCTCAAATGGTAGTTTTTGAATAATAGGGTGCATAATTAGAGTAATTTCTTATTCAACAAAAATAAAATGCTTGGGTTTTTCTTACTCCCATGAACCAGATGGTGCTGTGGCCATACTAATCAAGAACCACAATCCAAGAATCAATAATGCTAATAATAGCCCCCTTAAAATTACAACTCCTGCTATCCACAAACCAGGTATATGCATAACTAGCCCCACAGGTAAGCCCCACTATAGGGAGTACAATACTCACAATAGTAATAACAGCTCCACCATCTATATTTTGAGCATGTGGAGCTCTCTTTTTTCTCTTCTTTAATTGTTTCTTCTTAATCTTTTTTTGAAGCTTTTGATAAGCCTTGTTAGCAGTAGTTGGCACTGCCGAACTATAGCCTGTTGTTGGCATCAAAAAACTTAAAATCAATATACTGAGTAAATAGATTAATTTGGACATGATATGAGGATTAAAATAGCTAAAAATGGATTACTCCCATGGGCCAGAAGTAGCCAACATAATAAGGAAAACAGCTGCCAATATTAGGATGATTCCTAGTATTACGATGCCTGCTATCCACATACCAGGTATCTGCAATATTAAACCCACGATCAATAAAACAATCCCTGTAACTGGAATAGAAATACCCAAAATAATCATCAATGTACCTCCTACAGTTTGGGTCTTTTTTATGCCCTTTGGCTTTTTGCGATTTAGACGTTTTTTCTTTGCCTTTTTCTTTTTGATTTTTTGCTGATAATGAGTTTTAGCAACAGTAGGTACTGCCGAGCTATAGCCTGTTGTTGGCACCAAAAAACTTAGAATCAATATGCTGAGCAAATAGATTAATTTAGACATGATATGAGGAGTTTTAAATTTTAAAAAATAGGGTTATTCCATGTTTGAATTACTGAGGCTAGTTGACAAAGAGATAAAAAAGATTATGAGGCCTAATACTAATACTCCTAGTAATATTAATCCTATTATCCATACTAGTGGTATTTGGATAATCAGGCCTACAATCAATAGTATTAACCCTCCTAGCAAGAACAATACAGGAATACTTAATAAAAATACAGCCATATTATGGATCTGTTGTGTTTTATTAGGCCTTTTTACTCTTTTATATCTTTTCTTTTTAGTTCTTTTCTTTTTGACTATTGATGTTTTGATACCACTACTTGTGGGTACTGCTGAACTGTAGCCTGTTGTTGGCATCAAAAAACTTAGAATTAGTATACTGATAAGGTAGATTAGTTTAGACATTTCGGGTAGATTAGTTTAATGATAAACTGAACACTTGTTCAATTTACTAAAAACATGCCAAACTTAAACACTTATTCAATTTAAATTATTTATTATTAAATCTCTGCCAATCTGCTTCTGTCAATCGAGAAGGTAAAAGCTTGCGCAGCAGGTTATAGTTTTTGCGAGTTTTGGGTGCATCATAAACCTGTAGTTGCTTCAACTTACTTAGTTTTTGGATAGATGTTGGCCATTTTTCGATAGTATTATACGAAATATCCAATCTAAGTTTAGGTAAGCTCACAGACTCTCCTAAAAGCTGAAAGGCAGCATCCCAATTCAATTCATCACAAGCATACAACACTAAGGTTTGAAGATTTTGCAATTTTTTGAGCCCATCTGGCAATTTATACAAGCCAGCATCACAAATAATCAAAGAGCGCAACTGTGTAAGTTGATCTATATTATCAGGAAAACGCAATAATTCATTATTATACAAATTAAGCTCTTTAAGGTGCTTTAGTTTTGTTAATTCTTTAGGCATTTTCTCAATACCACAATGCCGTATTTCTAGTTTCATTAGATTGTCCAACTTCTTCAATACTTCAAATACATTAGTCCAATCTAAATGATAATTTCGTTCGAATTGTAGTTCTTTGAGCTGATGTAATTGCCCAAAACTCTTAGGCAGAGTATACAGTGGGTTTTGGTATAAAGTTATCTTTTGTAGTTCTTTTAGCTCTCCTATATCCTCAGGCAATATATGTATATAATTACGCTCTGCATACAAGCGCTCTAGTTTTGTCAAAGCGCACAAGCCTACAGGCAACTGAAACAAATGATTATTGGCAATATTGAGTCGCTGAAGCGCTGTCAACTGTTTAATTTGCTCTGGTATATCTCGTATAAAATTGCTGCTTACATTTAGCTCCTTTAGATTCTTCAACTTATTAATTAGTACATACAAGACATCCTCTCCTTCCCAGTTTCCACTATACAAATATTCTTCTATTATATCCTTTCGAATGGTCTTATATAAGCTATCACCCACCGTAATTTCCTCCTCCTCATACTCCTCTACAACTTCAGCAATAGTTTCTTCTATAAAAAACTCTACTCCAATCTCATTATTCACCAAGTTCAAAACCTCCAAGGTTGGCAATTGAGCAATATGCTCTAAGCCTGTCCCCAATCCCAAAGCATTATTAGACAAATCTAATACCTTTAGATTCTTAAGTTTTACTATAGATTCCGAAAGTTTGTATAATCGAGTAGGAGGCGAATTATCGTCAGAGTAATAATATTTGGCCTTAATGACTAGCTCTTGCAAATAAGGAAAGCTGCCAAAGTCAATAAGTTCATCTTGCAATTGATGGTCATGAATACGTAGAATATTCAAATTTCTAAATTTAGCTAATGAACTCCAATCCTTTAGAGCTGTTAACTCCAATATAAACACACTATCTGGTTGTTGTGCCGCAATACTAATAGAAGTATGTATTTGTGCACGCTGCAATGCTTTAGGAGAAAGAACCTGTCCTGTTCCTTGTTTTACAATCAGCAAACAATAAAAAAATGCAAGTAATAAACGAAAACGACTCATGCTGTTATGGATTTTTAGTGCTGTTTACGAATATAAACTTTTTATAGGAGTAAAACACAGTTCACTAGAGATTTAGTGTACTGTTTAGTTATTTCTCTCTGCGTATTTTTTAATTTCTTTTAAGTGCTGAAGGATATCAGATTTAGTGTTAGAAGTAGTTAAATTAAGGCAAACTAGATTCTCTATCACCTTATTCTCCTCCCTAGCCAAAAAAATAGCAAACCACAGCCCCTCTCCTACCCCTTTATGATGAGTTGTCATCAAGAATTTTTCAAGGTCATTCTCTACATTTTGAGCAACAACCTCTTCATCAAAAACATCTTCAATCAATGCCCCTTGTTTGCCACTAGCACAAAGATAATTAATACCTAACAAAAGACATTCTTTGGCTATATCAAAAAGTTCTTGGGTGGTTGAGTTTTCAGCAATTATATAGGCACAAAAGTTCTCAAAAGCTTCTGCAATCAACTTAGCTTTCTCCAAGTTTTCAGTATACCAAATAGTTCGATCATTCAGGGTTTCTAGAACTTCCATTTCTTTACAAATTCCTATGTTTATCAATAAACTCAGAAGGATCTACCCAACCTTCAAACTCCGCACTATAGCCACCTCCAGATTCGCCCCAAGCAGGACAATCTTTGATACGCACCTCAAAATGCAAATGTGCATAATAAGGACTACCATCACCACAAGGCTCTGCACCATCGCCCACTGTCCCTAACTGCTCTCTACGTTCTATTACATCGCCCCTTTTGGTAAGCTGCTCCTCCAAATGCCCATACAAGGTCTCTATCAAGCTAGAATCGGGCAATATATGCCGAATAATAGTCACCTTTCCCCAACCATAGCCAGCATCTCCAGAATAAACCACCAAACCTTTAGAAGCAGCATATACCGGTTTCCCGCAATCTGTATTTCCACCAGATTCTGCATTCCAATCCTCTCCCAAATGGTTATTTTTCTTAAAATCTTGAGCATTGTACCAACCATCGCCATCTCTTCGAGCAGTCACCTTAGTTTCGTTGCTTACAGGATAGTCAAATCCATCTGATATTGGTATAGTAGGTTCTTTCTTTACTACCTTTGATATGCTGTCTTGTAGTATTTCTGTTTTGACGGGTTCTGTTCCTGACTGGCAGCTTCCTATTACTAAGCCCAAACTACAAATCAGTAGAGTATAAAAGTTAACGTAAGCCATCTAAAATCGTTTGATAAATATTCAATTCATTTTTATTAGCCCAAGCCCTCCAACTGTATGTGTTGTACAACCATTTTAAGGCATCTGCATCCTTTTTGTAGCTACTTGACATTGGAGGCGTAGCCCCTTGTTCATAACGCTCCGATACATATTCTCCATCCTTATGCAAAAACCTAGTATAGCCCTCTTTATCACTACTATAATAATACTTTCCTGCTTTTAGTTTAGCTATAATTTGCTCTTTTAAGTCCTTTATTGCTTGAAATTCTGGTCGATTACGATAGTCCTCCTCTGCCCTTTCATTTATCAGGTTGGCGAGAGCTACATAGCCTTTTTCTATTGCTAATTGATAAGCTGTTTTCCCTTCTTTATTTGAAATAACAGTATTGGGTTTATGCTTCATCAACTCGGTAGTTACTTCCTTGTTATTTCGATTTATAGCAATGTGCAACGGAGTATTGCCATCTCGATCTACTACATTAATATCTGCACCATATTGAAGCAATATCTGAAGTGTAGCTTCTTTTGCTTGCCAAACCCAAGCAGCTCTGTGCAAAACAGTTTGTTCTGTATGATCCTTAATATTAGGATTAGCTCCTTTCTTCAATAGATATTCTACCTCTTCAGGCATATCAGATCGTCGCTGACACAATAAATGCAAAGGTGTTTTCTGATGTTCATCTAATGCATCAATTTCAACTCCAGCCTCTAACAAATACTGCAAAGACTCTAGATACCCCCTAGTATCACACTGTTCATGCAATGCATTTCGACCACGATTATTGACTGCCCTGGGATTTGCTCCTTGCGCCAACATATACTGCACTTCTTCTGGTTCTGCCCATCCCACACAATGTATCCACACCGACTCATAATAATCTCCATCTTTATGTACATAAGCATCATTAATATCTGCGCCATGTGCTATAAAAATCTTTAGATTCTCTAATTTATAAATATGCATTGCCCTAAAAAAAGCTGTTCGCCCCCATTCGTCCTTTACATCCCAATCTGCGCCCAATTCCAATAACATCTTGATCAATTGACTATTGGGTGCTTCCGAAAAAGAATCGCTAACCTCTAACAAAAAGTCATTCAGCTCTTTTTTAGAATACTGACTATAATCTACTTTTTCACCATGTTTAGATACATATTCTTTGAGCAAGGCTATAGCTTCTTCTATCTTTTCGTATTCTCTTGGCTCTGGATTATCAAGCTCCATAGTTCTTAGTGCTAAATATATTTTAGGACTTACTTCATACAAACTTTTAGTAATTCCGTTCTTAGCTAATATCCGTTCGCAAGCATCGTATCGAGTTTGGTAATCCTTGTCCTTTATGAGTTTGTAATCCTTGTCCATCAGTTTATTAAATAAGTTGGTATTGTTCTTGATTTATTAGTTTGTGTGTTTTCTCTAGTGATTTTCAAGAACTGAGAAAGTAAAGTTTTAGAATTTTAATATAAAATTCTAAAACCCCACAAACTATTCCTTGATCATAGTCAAGTTAGTAATTTTTCGCTTATCATTACACCGATAATTATAATATTAATTATCTTGTAGATTCTTCTTAGTATTAAGAAGTTCTCATAACGCTAAAGGCTGCCTTCGGGTGGCCTTTTTTATTGTAATTTATCTAGCTGAGCTAAAAGCCAAGGGCGTTCCGTCAAGGGATTAGTGGTTTCTATTTCTGCTCGGAGGACTTCAATTTCTTTTTTATCAAAATAAGCTAGCTTCATTAGTTTATCAACCAATAACAACATATTGCTATAAATCTTTTGTTGGTAAGCAATCATCGTTTTACGTTGCAAAAACCGTTGAAAACTAACTAGCAAGGATTCTAAAGCATCAAAATGCTCTTGTTCATAATAAATTTTCAGAAGCATTGTTTTAGCTCCAATATTCAAAAAAAGGTCATCAAACTCTACCTGTGCCAATTCCTCTAAACATTTATCGTAATTTTTTTGGGCAAAAAATAGTTTGACTTGAGCATAACGCCTATAATTTTTTTGGTGTTCCTTTTTCAATAAACCAGTATAAGCTTCCATAAACTGTTGACTCCACTCAAACTCCTCTAATCGAATTGCAATCGTTGCTATATTTTTATAAGCAAATCGACTCAACTCTCCTTCCTCATTCACCAGAATATCATTAGCTAAACCATATTGGTACAATTCAAAAACAGCACGAACATACTCTTCTGCCCCTGTGTTTAACCGTTTCACACAGTAATTAATAGCTATAATATAAATACTCTTGATTTCGGTAGGTGGTAAGATCTGTTTGTTAAATAACAGTAGCTTTTTGAGCTCTTCAAAATGCACTCCTTCTTCCGAATTAACCAAAGCCATATAACTATGATAATACATTTGCAGTGCAGGGATCTTGAGATATTCCTCTTGTTTTGCATCTAATAAAACTTGCTCTAATAAGGGGATTTTATAATTTAGTTTATAGAGATTTTGGTGCGTAATAGCTGTACAAGCATGACGCAATGTTTCCAACATAAACACAATATAGTGATTATCAAAAATGGCTTGCAGGTTCGTATTCTCTCTACGTATACTCGTCCCCTCTTGCTCAAAAACTTCTTCTTCTAATTCATACTGATGGAGATAATATTTACTATTTTGAATTACTTGTTTTTTCTGTGTTTTTTGTGTCTTATCAATATACTGTTTAGCATATTTTTCTAACTTATGCTCTCGACAAAAAGAAATCAAGGCTTTTTTCTGAAAAAATGAGGACTTTTTATACTTTAAAAATCCGATAAAATCTTCTAATATAAACACAGAAATATTCATTAAGTGTTTCATTTTTGGATCATCATACTCTACTTGCCCAAAAACATATACAAAAGCCTTATATCTAGAAGTAGAAACAGGAGTCAGTTTTCTCCTAGAAAATAGGTACTCAAATAGTTTATCTACATTTCCATTAACATTATGGGCAGGCGATTCCATCCATTTCCTAAGCAATTCTTTTTCTTGTCGATCAAAAACTTTAAAGAGTTGAACTAGTTTACTTTTATTCATACTTACAAGATACAAAAGCTACCTTAATTATCTGATATTTACATTTTTTTGTCTTTGCAATCATAGATATAAGCTACTATGTTTGTAGTATAACCTTAAATACCTTATCAATAAAAAGTAACCAAATGATAAAGATAATCAGTTTTATCCTCTGTATAGGCTTTCTTAGCCTTCATAGTTACGCCCAAACGACTGCTATCCCTGATCCTAATTTTGAACAAAAATTAATCACAATGGGTATTGACTCTGATGGAATCGTCAATGGACAAATACTCAACAGTGATGCTGCTGCTGCAACTGCTATCAATCTAGACCACCTTAATATTTCTAGCCTATCAGGAATTGCTGCATTTTCTAACCTAACCTACCTAAGTTGTTTAGGCAATAATCTTACTGCTATAGACTTATCCAATAATACTGCATTAACCCACCTAAATTGCTCCTACAATCAACTTACGAGCCTCGATGTATCCAATAATCCTAAACTAGATGGACTGTCATGTCATCATAACCAGCTTAGACCTATCTAACAATACGGCATTAACTGGTATATCAGCTAGTTATAACCAAATAGTCACTATAGATGTATCTAACTGTACTATATTAGAAAGCCTACGTTTAGGCCATAACCAACTTACAAGCCTAGATGTATCTAATAACACTCTACTAGATTACTTAGAGTGCAATCATAGCCAACTTACGAGCCTCGATATATCTAATAATATGAAGCTATACTTATTAGAGTGCCAAGTTAATCAACTAGTAATGAATCTAGATGTGAGTAATCATGAACATTTACGTTATTTGCAGTGCTGGGGAAATCAATTGAGTCGTTTAAATATGGGGAATCACTTACCTGCTAACGTTAACCTAAACTGTGCTGACAATCTTCCACATTTAAACATATGTGTTGGTGACCCTATTATTGTAGCAGCTTCAGCTGCAGGAGCCTGGACAAAAGATGCAACAGCAACATATACAAAAGACTGCCTTCCTTTAGCTGTTGAAGGTCGTATTGTTATAGACAATAATACAAACTGTATAGCAGATTCCTTAGAAAATGGCCTTAAAGGTGTTTTAGTTAAATTTCAAAAGGGGAATGATATAATTTATGCTAATTCTTATGATATGCTTGGCAACTATCAAGGGTATTTAGATACAGGTACTTATAGTGTTTCAATTATACCTCCTTCCTACTGGCAGAGCTGCCCTAGCAATCAACAAATAACAGTAAATAATACTTATAACCTACAAACACTGGATTGGACTTTACAACCATTAATATCCTGTCCAATGTTAGAAGTTGATATATCTGCACCTTTTTTGCGTATGACAGGTGGAGGAAGTTACTATACTATATCTTACTGTAATAAAGGGACCCTAGCTGCACAAAATGCTTATGTGGAAGTTGACCTAGATCCATACTTAAATGTATTGGGCAGCAGTATCCCTATTAGTAGCCAAAATGGTAATATCTATACATTTAATATAGGAAACCTAGATGTTGGACACTGTGGTGATTTCAGTATCAATGTATTGGTAGACACCAGCGCTCAGTTTGAGCAAACCCATTGTACAGAAGTTCGTATTGCTCCAGATAGCATTTGTATTCCTAATTTTTGGTCTGGCCCTATAGTTGAAACAGAAGCTAGCTGCCAAAATGATAGTGTTTACTTTAAAGTTAACAACACAGGAGCTGCAATGACTCAGGCTCATAATTATTTTGTATTTGAAGATGACGTAGCCATGCGAACTGGCACAGTACAATTAGGAGCTGGCGCAACTGTTAATATCATACAAGGTGCACGTATGGGTAGCACTTATCGTATAGAGGTCGAACAACTACCTAGCTTCCCTGCACTATTGGGCGATTCTGTAGCTTCCTCTGCTATAGAAGGATGTAATCCATTGCCAAATGGTAGATTCAATACGGGTTTTATCACACAATTTTCTAATGGTAATAGATCACCTTTGATAGCTATAGATTGTCAACAAAATATAGCCTCTTATGACCCTAACGATAAAGCTGCTCAGCCAGCTGGTTATGGGGCATCAAACTATATTTACAAAAATACAGCTTTAGATTATAAAATACGCTTTCAAAACACTGGAACAGATACCGCATTTAATATTGTTATTTTAGATACGTTGTCATCCTTTATTGATATTACTAGCCTAAGAATGGGGGCAAGTAGTCATGCTTATAGTTGGACTATCAAAAATGGTAATGTCTTAAAAGTTAGTTTTGATAATATTATGTTGGTCGATAGTAATGCCAATGAGCCTTTATCCCATGGCTTTTTTAAATATAGAGTTGAACAAAAAGCAAATAATCCATTAGAAAGCATCATTGAAAACAGAGCTGCTATTTACTTTGACTATAATCCTGCAATCTTTACCAACACAACTTTTCATACTATTGGAGAAAATTTTGTCCCCATAAAAGATTCAGATAAGGGAGATTTTTTAGTAGATCAGGTTACTGTAAAAGTTTATCCTAATCCATTTCAAAATCAAACAACTTTTGAAATAAAAGGAGGAGACTATCAACAAATAGAACTGAATGTTTATGACATAACAGGCAGAACTGTGCAGCAGGTCATCTCTGCTGACAACAAAATATTACTAAATAGAGCGAATATGCAGCAAGGGTTATACATCTATCAGTTAATTGGTGATGGTCAATTAATCAATACTGGGAAAGTGATTGCTCAATAATAACTTTAAGGGTGTTTATTTATAGCGAAAGCCTTCAATACAATTGTGTTGAGGGCTTTTTTACATCAACTTATATCTAACATTGCCTGTAACTTAATAAAGCTATTACAGTGATTTCTCTAACTCAAAATGAAAAAGAGGTTTTGTGCAACAAATAATTATTCAATCTGATAACATCTTAAGCACTCTTGGGATAAATCCTTTGAGAGAATGGTAATAATTCTATTTAACTAGAAGGATATCACCACCAAGTCTACAGTTTGTAATCCATTTCAATAATTAGCTAATTAAACCTAAAATGAATAGAATTAATTATCAAATGAAAATTTCAACTTATATCATACTCTTAGTAGGTTTTATGCAATCTTGTGATTCTCTAGTTCTAGATTTGGATGAAAAGGTTGCAATGCTAAATAGTGATTCTACCCTATTCCCATTTTATCATGAATTAGACACCTTAACCTATACAAAAGGACTAAACATTAAAGAGGAAGTAAATCTACTTCATTTAGCTCAAGATTCTATTCTTGATACATTTGAGTTACAACTAGTTGTATCTCTGCTTCCATACTGTCATTGGGACATGAAAAAATATAACGATACTATAATAAATTCAAACCCTTGTAGTTGGATTTATCCCACACCATACTCTAAAAAGTTGGCTCTCCCTCAAAATTTAGCAACCTATTCAACTATAACATTTATTGGTAAAATTTCGAAAGACTCAGATATGCCCGTTCCAGAATTAGTCTATTTCTATTATAAGCTCAAAAAACCTTATTTCATCTTTGAGAATAAGCTACAAGAATTTAAGGTAAATGAAAATAAAGATGGTATTGATAGTCTATTTGGTTATAGTATTATCTCTGTGCATTAGACTTGTTGCAACGAAGCCTTCAAATGTCTAAAAATGATCTTTTAAAAGCATTTTTCCATTTTTTTCACCTTAAACTGAGTTTCAGATTTGCATTTACAAAAAGCTTGGGCTATTTTACTTATGCTCAACTATATTCTAGTGCTCCCATTACAATATATTTAGACAGACTCTATTCAACTCCTTCGTGGTTTCTACACATATATGTAGAACATTACCTACTATAATTTAAACTATCCTTCTACACCTCTATAATCTAGTTGGGTAAAAAACTATAGTTGAAAAGGACATGCTATGATTACCAAAATATTCAGACATTTATGGTTTGGCTATGCTGCATTGATATTTATGATCAATATGCTCATTTTTTCGCCCATTTATCTTTTGATAGGCTATCTATTTAAGGAGCGTGCTAGTCGATTTTTGATTGTATTAAGTCATTATGTAGTCAGCCGAACAATCCGCTGGCCTTTACTTATTTTTATTAAAACTTATGGAAAAAAACATTTCCAAAAGGGACAAACCTATGTTATCGTCAACAATCATCAATCTGGATTAGATTTTATGGTTAGCGCAACAGCATGCCCTATTTTGTACAAATATTTAGCAAAAAAAGAGGTTTTACAATTCCCTTTATTTGGTGTAGCTGTTCGATTATTTTCTATCTTAGTAGATCGAAAAGATGCCAAATCTAGAGCTCAAAGCATAAAACGCATGGAAGCTGCTCTAAAAACAGGGTTTTCTGTTTTTTTGTACCCAGAAGGCACCCGCAACCGTACATCTGAGCCACTCAAGACGTTCTATAATGGAGCCTTTAAGTTAGCTATACAATCCCAAGCACCATTGATGGTTGGTACTATAGTTGGGGCAGTTAAGTTAATGTCACCTCATAGACCTTTTCAACTGTCTCCTGGTATTATCAAAGTCTTTTGGGAAGAGGCGGTATCTACAGAAAATATAATTACATCAGACTTAGAAAAACTAAAAACACAAACGAAAGAAACAATGTTGAACAGATTGAATAACCCCCTCAATCATTAAATTCATAAACTACATGAAAGCTTTACTAACACTACTATTCCTCACTACTGGTATTTTTGCAGCCAATGCTACCCATTTTTTTGCAACTGACCTAAGCTACCAATGCTTAGGCAACAATCAATACAAAGTAATACTTCGCTTATATTCAGACTGTTCGGGCTCTCCCCCTCCTAACACTGCTAATATTTACTTAAAATCTAATAACTGTGGGCAATCCCCTACATCCATTACACTCAATATGGATATGGCTGCATCTGGAGCAGAGACAACTCCCTTGTGTTCGACCTATTCGGGAATGAGTGCTTGTAAAGGTGGAGGTATTCCATCTGAGCAAGAAAGTGTTTACACAGGTATTATTACCCTTTCGCAAGCCTGCTCAGACTGGATTATTAGCCATAGCTATTTGCGCAGTTCTTATTTTACCAATCTTAATAGTCCAGGTAGTAGCAGCACCTATGTAGAAGCTACATTAGACAACAGTAATGGCAATTGTTATAACTCTCCACAGTTTACAGATTATCCTATGCATTATGCCTGTGCTGGAGCAGCTTTTCAAGACAATTTGGGAGCTAGAGATATGAATGGAGACACCTTGATGTACACACTCATAGCACCAGCTACTTCGGGGAGTAGTCAAGCAAGTTTTGTAGCTGGTTTAAGTGTCAACAACCCTATGCAATTAGCCGCAAGTGGTGGTCTGGTTTTTAATAATTATAATGGGGATATCTCTTTTACGCCACAAGCTGGAAGTAGCCAATATGTTGCCTTAGCCGTAAAAGTAGATAAAATACACAATGGCCAAATAGTAGCCTCTAGCATGCAAGAAATGGATATAATAGTGACTAATTCTTGTAGTAATCCGAGTATTCGTTTGCTAGATCATGAGGTCACAATGGGCAGTTATAGTGGAGATACTACACGAGTATTGCCTATCTGTAATCCTGCTACATTAGTAGCCATAAGTTTTGAGCTTTTCAATCCAAATGGAGATAGTATATTGTATAATCCTGCTCAATCTAACCTAGAGAGTGTTTTTGGTGTCGGAAATTTTAATACCAATATGATCTATCTTAATAATAGACCTGACAGTGTTCGTTTTGATATAACTGCTTCTGATTATACCAACCCTAACCCAACGTTTTTGTCTTTAGCGGTTCGAGATAAGGGTTGTGTAATGGAATCGCATCGAAAATTTACCTTTTTAGTCAAACCGATTGTACAACTCGAATATCAAACTACTCCAGCAAGTACTGTAAGTAGTACCGATGGAAGTGCAACGATTAATGTCACGCAAGGGCAGCCAAACTATAGTTATCTTTGGAGTAATGGAAATACAACTGCTAGTCTCAGCAATGTAGTAGCTGGTACTTATGTAGTAACGGTTACAGATATGAATGGTTGTATAGTGTCAGATAGTGTAGAAATAGAGGTTGCTACAGGCTTAGCACCAATAAAAGATGTTTTTTATTCTGACATACAGGTATATCCTAATCCTGCAAAAAACTATTGTACAGTTGAGTTACCTTCTTTAGTAGCTGATGCCGTAGAGGTTCAGTTGACTAATGCTCTTGGACAAACTATACTACAGCAAAATATAGAGTTGAATAGGAAAAAACAATTTGAGCTAAATACTCAAGTTTATCCACAAGGTTTGTATTGGCTTAAGGTCCGCAATAGTAGGCAAGAATATTGGATAAAATCATTATTAATTCTGAAGTAGTAAAATAAAAAGAGGATAGCAACTTTAATAGTAACTATCCTCTTTTACTTCTAAAGAATAGGTTTTATGGCTATTCTTAAATAATCATTCTATTTTAACGTGAACTAAGGATTAGAAATTAAGCAGCTTTATGTTGAACATTAGTTAATGAAGGATAATAAATAGCTGGTTTTTTATCTAAATATTGATAGGCAATTAATCCAGCAAATAAATGAGAAAAGGCATTAATAGGC
>JAAEPD010000607.1 GCA_024222455.1 Aureispira sp. | reverse complement strand
AACAAAATTTAGTTTAATAGTGGATTTTTTGAGAGTTTATTCATATATTTACATCAATATTAGGGGTTTTTTTTTGGGGCTTTAACTAAAAAGTGTAGTGAAAAAAGTTCACTACACTTTGCTTTTTTTATAGCCTTAGATTGAATTTAAATCAATCCTTTCGCAGCTAAATAACGTTCTGCATCCAACGCTGCCATACATCCTGTACCTGCCGCTGTTACTGCTTGTCTGTATACATTATCTTGAGCATCACCACTAGCAAATACACCTTCAACATTCGTCTTAGTAGAATCTGGCTTAGTGATCAAATAACCTGTTTCATCCATATCTAACCAATCTTTGAAAAGACCTGTATTTGGTTTGTGCCCAATAGCTACAAACACACCAGTTAGATCTAGAGTAGAATTTTCATTTGTTTTATTATTGATCAATCGAACACCTGTAACTTCATCTTCCCCAAGAATCTCTTCGATTTGAGTATTCCAGTGAATTTTAATTTTATCATTTTTGAGTACACGCTCTTGCATGATCTTAGATGCACGCAACTCGTCTCTACGCACAAATAAGTGCACTACAGGACAAAGTTTAGATAAGTAACTAGCTTCTTCAGCAGCAGTATCTCCACCACCAACTACAGCCACTTCTTGACCTCTAAAAAAGAAACCATCACAAACTGCACAAGCCGAAACGCCTTTGTTTGTCAAACGCTTCTCCGATTCTAAACCTAACCACTTGGCAGAAGCACCTGTAGAAATAATCACACTATTAGCATGGATTTCTTCGCCAGCATCTGTCCATAATTTATGTACTTCACCCGAAAAATCTACTTTTTCGATCATTACACCTACATGCATTTCAGTACCAAAGCGAGCTGCTTGTTTCTTGAAATCTTCCATCATTTCAGGCCCCATGATACCATCAGGATAACCTGGATAGTTCTCTACATCAGTTGTAATCATAAGCTGACCACCTGGCTCTTTACCAGTGTATAAAACAGGATCCATATTTGCTCTAGCTGCGTAAATAGCTGCAGTATAACCAGCAGGGCCAGACCCAATAATAATGCATTTTACCTCTTTTGCCATAATTGTTGTTGTACTCTTTTTAAGTTCAAATATTAATTGATTGTTTAGTATTTAATTTCATAGCTCAAATGTAATAAAAATATAGCGATTGTTCTGTCGCAAAAGTCACATAAACTAGACTAAATTGTACGATTCATTATTCCTAACATTTTTAGAGCAAATTGGTTTTTAGGACGAATCCGAAGTACTTTGTTGCAATAGTATACAGATTGTTCTATATCATTAAGTTGATAATATAGAAGGTTAACTAATTTTTCGATTTTATCGAGCCACTCCGACATATTATAAGTGCAATAGTTTAAATCGCTTTTTAGGCCTTGGTAGTAATAATCTAAGGCTTGAGAATAGTTGCCTAACTCTTTGTGCAAATCACCTAATCCAGTAAGCGAATAATGGTGCTTTCCATCTATATCTAAGGCTTTACTAAACCATTTTTTGGCAGCCTTATGATCCCCAAAACCCTCTAAAGCTATATGTCCTAGCGTATCTAAGGTGCTTTCGGATACGGTATTGAGCATATAAGCACTTATTGCTAAGGTTTGAGCTCTTTCAAAATCTTTAGAGTGCTTAAGGTGAATGTTGGCTAAGTTATTATAAATTAAAGCAATTCTATCTTTTTTCACCTCTAGGGTCATAGCTTTTTTATAGTAATCTATGCTAGTTTCCCAATCCTCTATTTGTTCATAAATTAAGGCTAACTCTACACAACATTGGGCGTTCTCAGATTTTTCAAAAGCCTTTAGGTAGGCATCAATGACCTTAGGAATTAAGTCTAGATGTTTTTCTTTTTGGATATAGTGATGATGCCAAGCTTTTGCCCAGCCAAACCAAGCACTAGAATCTTCGGGTTGTATTTTCAATGCAGTTTCATAGCAGAAAATAGCTTCTTGATAATTGGGCCATTCATTCTCTATACGGCTAGCTAATACATCGTAAAGTGGGGCAAAGCGTTTAGGACGAAATTTGAATAGTCGGATATAGTCTTGAATGTATTTTTTGTGGTGATAATAATAGTGTCGAAGTGCACTATTGTATATATTCCATTCTCCCTTGAACTGATAACGAGCATAATCTAGGATAATAATCTGACTTTGAAGCTCACCAAGACCTCCTCTTCCTAGGTGATGGTACAATAGGTCTTCAATCTTTCCATGCAAGGTTTCTATGTATTTATCCGAAAGGTAAGCAACTACCGAAAGAGCTTGAGCTACCTCCTTGATTAATACAGGTTGATGTTCAACCATTTGTATAGCTAGTTGAATATTGGCCTCATCTTGGCTCATCAATAGTTGTTCGATTTTTTTTATTTCATCTAAACTATACATGATTACTTATTATCTAAATAAGGTACTATAAAATAGGCCATTAAATATATAAAGCTAAAGAAGAAGAGACTTAAAATTCCAATATTGTGGTAGTCTGGATGTTAGAATCGCTTCGTTCTTATATGTTAGATCGTAGATTACTATTTTTTATGCAATTAGGGGATATAGCAAACCCCAAGAAATAAAAGTCTAACTATTAAGCACTTACAGCGAAGCAGTTCTTCTTACTAAACCACTACAAAATGTTAATTCTACTCTGTTTTAGAATCTCTTAACTTTATTTATTCTTAATGGACTGTTGATCATAAAATAATTATAAATATCTATACGTTATAAAATCACCCTTTTTTATCTAATTAAACACAGTCTAAGTTATGACTACACGCACCTTAATATATATAATATCTTTGGGATTATTGCAAAATGCATTGATCGCCCAAAATCTTGTTAAAAATGGATCTTTTGAAGAAGGTTTTACCTGTGATGGGACTACCGAAATTATAAAAGAGGTCGATACATGGATAGCTGTTGCAGGGAGCCCCAGATTCTTTAATCTTAAATGCCCTCTAAGTAAAGAGTCTAAGACCTATGTGCAAGGTAAACAAATGCCTTCTGCCAATACTGGCGATGTATATGCTGCAATGGGAATAGACGTGGAAGGTGAGTATTTGCAGAGTGAGTTGACTAAACCTTTAGAAAAAGATAAAATCTATGTAGTGAAAGCTCGTGTGAGAGTTCCAACTCGATTTTGTAATACAGCTATAGATGAGTTAGGAGTGGTGCTTGCTGCTCAACCTTTTGAGGTAACCAAGGACTATAGAAAAATAGATACCACTTCCCTAAAACTAAAAAACAATACTAAAACTACGATAGGCCAAACACATGTTTGGGAAGAAATTAGTGTTAAATATATAGGCCAGGGAGGAGAAGAGTATATTACTATTGGGAATTTCTCGGATAATAATCGAGAGAATTTTGCTATTCGCAAAAAAGGAGAATGTACTTATCTCTACATAGATGATATATCAGTAGAAGAGTTTAAAGAAATTACGCTAAAAGGTTATTCTAAAGGCCAACAGCTAAAAGAAGGTGATCGTCTAGTGTTAAAAAACATAGAGTTTGTGCCAGGTTTGGCTGCTCTAAACGATACAACTAATGCCACATTGAATGCATTGGCTAAAACCTTGACTGAAAAAACAGAAGTAGCAGTAGAGGTCTCTGGACATACTGATAATACAAGTGATGCCGCAATTAGTCAGAAATTTTCGCAAGATAGAGCAAAAGCTGTTGTAGACTATTTGCTCTCAAAAGGAGTTGCTGCTGCTCAACTCAAGGCTGTAGGTAAAGGTAGTTCTATGAATATAGCTGACAATGATAGTGAGAATAATCGAAAGAAAAATAATCGAATAGAAATACGAGTGAGTCTGAAAGAGTAAGACTTGCTCAAAGAATTATCCAAAGATTTATGCTGGATGAACAGGGATTTAGGTAATTCCTGCAAAGGAAGGTCGACTATTATGGTCGGCCTTTTTAGTTATACTAATTACTTTTAGAGCTATCGCTCTAATGTTGAATGCTAAATGTGTGAATGTTGAAATAGAAATAGGAGAATTAAACAACTTCAAGACTTAAAAACGAAGTTTAATAATACCCCAAATAGGACTTGCTTGATTCAATTAAACATTCAGCATTAAAACATTAAAAATTAGCAAAACGCATCTAAATTTATAAAAGAAATTTAGATGCGTTTTGCCCTAGACTTGCACATCCTACAAAAATATGTACCTTTGCGCTATTATTACACCTTTCAAATATTTTTCTCATGGCTAAGTATTATAACAATATCTTAGAAACAATTGGAAATACTCCATTAGTTAAGCTAAACAAGATCGTAGAAAATGTGCCTGCTACGGTTTTAGCAAAAGTAGAAACTACCAATCCTGGTAACTCTGTCAAAGATCGTATGGCACTCAAAATGATCGAAGATGCAGAGGCTAGAGGTGACTTGAAACCTGGTAGTACTATTATAGAATGTACCTCTGGTAACACTGGTATGGGGATAGCTATTGCAGGAGTAGTAAAAGGATACAAATGTATTTTTACGACTAGTGATAAGCAATCTAAAGAAAAAATAGATATGCTAAGAGCTGTAGGAGCAGAGGTAATTGTATGCCCTACCAATGTAGGTCCAGAAGATCCTAAGTCTTACTATTCTGTAGCAGAACGGTTGAATAAAGAAATTCCAAATTCTTATTGGTGCAATCAGTATGATAACTTGTCTAACAGACAAGTACACTACGAAAGCACTGGTCCAGAAATTTGGGAGCAAACTGAAGGCAAAATTACGCATTTTGTAGTTGGTGTAGGTACTGGAGGAACAGTATCTGGTGTTGGTAAATACCTAAAAGAGAAAAACCCTAATATCAAAATTTGGGGTATTGATACATATGGTTCTGTATTCAAAAAATACCATGAGACTGGCGAATTTGATCATAATGAGATTTATCCTTATATCACAGAAGGGATTGGAGAAGATATTATTCCTGAAAATGTTGATTTTGGTATTATTGACTATTTTGAAAAAGTAACAGATAAGGATGCTGCTGTAGCTACTCGTGAGTTGGCTCGCAAAGAAGGTATCTTGGTTGGTAACTCAGCAGGTTCGGCTGTAGCAGGTATCAATCAATTGGCAGATAAATTGACTAAGGATGATTTGGTAGTGGTGTTATTCCATGACCATGCAAGTCGTTATGTTGGTAAAATGTTCAATGACGATTGGATGCGTGATAGAGGATTTTTGGATGATGCAATGACTGTCAAAGACATTATTGCACACAAATCAGCTAAGAGTTTTTATTCTGTAGGTGTAGAGCAAACGGTAAAAGAGGCTTTGCAATTGATGAAAAGTAACGATATTTCGCAAATGCCAGTGATGGAAGGCGAAAAGATGGTTGGTTCTATCAGCGAAAACCAAGTGTTGACTGCTATTTTAGAAAATCCACTTAAGAATAGTGATGAAAAAGTGAGCACAATTATGGTTGGTCCATTTCCTGTAGTGGATGAGGATTTGCCTGTGACTAAATTGAATCATTATATTGATAAGAAAAATTCTGCAGTAATAGCAAAAGATAAGGCTAATGTAAATTACATTATCACTAAATATGATATTATTCAAGCTATGGCTTAATTATAAGTTTTGCCTCTTGTATTGAATATAAAAAGTGAGATTTTCGCCTCAAATAGATTTTGGGGATGGAAATCTCACTTTTGTTGTTTTTAGAACTTACTTTAAGGTAACTCTAGTGCAGTCTGTTGACCTGCGTTTTTATGAATCCCCATACGACGGGTTTGTATTCCGATAAGTGGCCCTGCTATAATAGAAGAGGCAAGTGCTGCAAATACAATCGCTACAAATATAGTCTGTCCAATGAGTTGTAGTTCAAGGGCAAGTGTGGCTACCACTATTTCCATTGCTCCTCCAGGAATAAAGATTAAACCTATTAAAACAGACATCTGAGAGGATTCTTTGCCTAGTTTGGAACCCAACCAAGCACCTATAAATTTGCCTAGAATGGCAACAGAGCAAAACACAACAGTAGGCCATAATTCTAAACCAACTAGGAAATCAATCTTTAGGCCAAGAGTGGCAAAGAAAAGAGGGACAAATATAGCATGTAAGGTGTCCGAAACACTGTTGCGTAGTTCATCTGATACATCTTTTGCACTTCCTGCCATAGTTCCAGCTATAAAAAAGCCCAAAATAGCGTGAATACCTAACCACTGTGTAATAGCTCCACAAAGTAATCCTGCACTAACAATTAGTGTTTGTGCTGCGGCTGGTTGGGTCAATGAAGTTGCTTTCACACGCTTTAACGCTGCACTCAAGACTTTAGCACCAACAGCAAAGCTTAAAAATACAAAACCAACAATACCTAATGCTGTACTAGCAAGCTCAGCAGCGCTCATTGCATGAGCGGTTACTAAAGACATGACCACAGTGAACAAAAACCATCCAAAAATATCATTAATAGCACAAGCCGAAAGGGCTAAGGATGCCTGAGGTGTCTTGCTGATTTTAAGATCGCCAAGTACCCGAGCAACTACAGATATCGCAGTAATAGAAGCTGCTACAGATAGGAAAAGAGCAAATGAAATAGCGGTTGCTTGGTCTCCCCAATAACTAGCGTCAAGTGTGCTGAAAATGGGATAGCCTATGGCAATAGGAACAAGTACTCCAACTATACCAATAAACATAGCTGAGCGACCACTGCGTAGTGCCTGCCTAACATCAACATGAAAACCAGAAGAGAGCAAGAGGAAAAATACACCCAACCAAGATACTGTTTCGAGCATAGTAGATTGGGTCTGATCTAAGGGGAAAATCCAACTTTGTAGGGAAGGCGAAATCCGCCCAAGCAGTGTAGGCCCCAAAACAATACCAGCTAGTATCTCTCCTGCAATAGCAGGAATTTTTAAGGCTTCACAAAAGACGCTAAGCGTACGTGCAGTCCCCAAAAGAACAAGGACTTGTACTAAAAAAAGTAAGATATGGCTTTCGTCAAGATAATGCATGTCTAGATTTGATCTTGATGTATTTTAAATTCTTGTTTTATTGAAGAGCTGTGAAATTAGATAAAAAAGGGGGATTAATTAAGTGTTGAAATAAAAAAGGGTGCAAGAAAATTAAAAGCCCCTAAATCAAAAATCTAGGGGCTTCATTATTACTTCTCTTTATTTTCCTGTTTGCGTTTTTCCCAACGTTCTCGTGCTTTTACTTTCCAAGGAGCATTTATATCCCAATCTCCTGCCATGATACAGCCATACGGCAAAATCTCATCGACAACTGTTCCTAGGTTGAACTCCTTCATTTGTGCTTGTACATTTTTAGCATTTTTGTAAGCACTAGGCAACTCTGAAATATCGATATGGTCAGAGAAAAAACGAATGTCTAGATCTTTAGTCTCTTCTGCAAAAATCTCTTCAATAGTTTTTCCTGCCTTGTTGCGTTTATGTTGCGAACGGCTCACATTTCGACCAGCTCCATGTGGGGCAAAACCAAGATTATTTTCGGTAGTTTCACCCTTTACAATCAATACAGGCTCACTCATATTCAAAGGGATTAGTCTCAATCCTTCGTGAGAATCAGGTACAAACTTATCTGCTAAAGGTGTAGCACCCTTCGCATGATAAAAAAGATCATCTTCCTTGAATACAAAGTTGTGCTCATTCCAAAAACGATTGACAGGATCAATACCCATTTTTTGATAAGTTGCATTGTGTAACACAGTATGATTCAGTTTAGTCCATTCTCTAACCAACTGCAAAGCCTCCCAATAAGCTTTTCCCTCATCAGTGTCATAAGGAATCCAAGCATTTTTTTCTAAGGTCTTAGGAGATATTTCTCTTCGGAAATAATCTGCCA
The DNA here is from genome assembly GCA_024222455.1 of Aureispira sp. Taxonomy (GTDB): domain Bacteria; phylum Bacteroidota; class Bacteroidia; order Chitinophagales; family Saprospiraceae; genus JAAEPD01. The sequence goes on along the minus strand of JAAEPD010000607.1, from coordinate 14,377 downwards.
ATTTCATACCTGTAGAATATAAATTAGCTCCAAAACCACGACTACCATGATGCGTAACGATGATTGTTTCGCCAGTTTGTTCCGAACGACCTATAAATAGGAAATGATTACCATCACCCTGTGTACCCAAATGCGTTTTGGCTAGATTCAAGCTTCTTTCTGTATTCAAATATTTATTAGACTTAATCTTCTCCTCCAATTCTTTAGGGAAATCAAATAAATCTTGTCGCCCACCACCACCAAAATGTGTAACAGATTGAGCTGCATCCAACACCAATTTAGGGTCAATGTGTCCTAGGTTGGTCATCATGACTGAACAGCAAATATCTGCACTGTGCATAGCTGGATGGATAGCATTTTTAGCTGCTACAATACCACCCACTGGTATTTGTCCTTTTGCGCCAGTTGGGCAAGCGTCAGGCATTACTGCACCTTTTATTAGGGTAGGCGTTTTCATAAGTTCATGCATAGTAGCAAAAACTTGCTCTACATTAGCTCTTTCATGTTCTGTTGCTGCTCTAATATTTTTGTGATAGTCCAATGGTTCAGCGAAAGGATCTATAATTGTAGGACTCGCAGATTCTAAATATTGCAACAAAGCTTTTCCTTCAAGCTTGTGTTTGTTTGCATGTTCAATAGCTTCCTTAAACCATTTTCCTGGTTTGAATCCTTTTTCAATTAATGTCTTTCCTGTAATCATTTTGTTTTGGTTATTAATTAAGAGAAGAAAAGTACCTCAAGAATAGACTTTTAGTACATCTAGGCAAGCAACGATGTAGAGCTACTACAAGTTCCAAAAATAAAATATAAAAATCAAGAAAGTATGTAGGCAGAAATATATTTAGAACATGTTCTTACTTGTTTCTCCATAAACTAAACTTGCAAATATTAGGTGATTTCTAAATTCTATTCACAGATTAAACATGGACATTGACTGAATGTATTTGCTGCTTGATTGAATAAGTCAAAATTGCATAAAAAAATAGACTAGATTTAAATAAAAATTAGAAGCGTTATTGTCTCCTAAAGGTTTTTTAGACTAACGCAAGTAACCCATTAAATTTATTGTTATGTTGAACAAGATGCAATTTATCCTTTTAATAATCAGTAGTTGTTTTTTGTATTCATTGACTACAGGCATTACAGGTACAGGTATTATTGATAGCAATAATCTGGACAATTATGCTAACCAAACAGTTCCAAATTATATCACTAAAGATAATACCCCTATTGGAAATGAAATAACAGATGAGGGAGCTACCCTAGGGCGTGTATTGTTTTATGATAAAAAATTGTCATTAGACAATAGCACTGCTTGTGCTTCTTGCCATCAACAGCAGTTTGCATTTGGAGATACTGCTACAGCAAGTATAGGTATTGCAGGTACTACAGGCCGTCATTCTATGCGTTTGATTAATTCTAGATTTAGTGATGAAGACCATTTTTTCTGGGATGAACGAGCTGATTCTTTAGAGATGCAATCAACTATGCCTATTCAGGATCATATAGAAATGGGTTTTAGTGGAGGCAATGGAGATCCAGCTATTGATTCTTTGATTCGTAAGTTAGTTAAGATAGACTATTATAATGATTTATTTACCTTGGCCTATGGGGATACTGTAGTCACAGAACATCGTATGCAAAAAGCTTTGGCACAGTTCATAAGAAGTATTCAGTCCTTTGATTCTAAATATGATATAGGGCGAAACGCAGTACCTAATGATAATACGCCTTTTGCTAACTATACACAACAAGAAAACTTAGGTAAACAGTTATTTTTTGCACCGCCAGCCGCAGGTGGTGCGGGGTGTGATGTTTGCCATCGAGCACCTGAGTTTGATATAGATCCTAATACCCTAAATAATGGAATTATAGGCTCTATTGGAGGAGGAATAGATCTAACCAACACTCGTGCACCATCTTTGAGAGATTTGTTTAATACTTCAGGAGTACAGAATGGACCTTTTATGCATACAGGAGCAGTAAGTACATTACAAGGAGTTATTAATCATTACAATTTGGTGATAGTAGATCCTAATAATACAAATTTAGATCCTCGTTTAGTTGTTCCTGGACCAGGGCAGCCACAGGGTCAAAACTTGCAATTGACTCAGAATGAAAAGAATGCTTTAGAAGCTTTTCTAAAGACCCTTTCAGGAAGCGATGTGTATACCAATCTTAAATGGTCTGATCCTTTTGATGCTAGTGGGAACTTGGCGATTGTAGGATTAACTACAAGTGTAGAAGAAGTGGAAGATGTAGAAGAGGTGGTGGAAATTAGTGTCTATCCAAATCCAACCAATGGTCTTTTGACTATTAATGGAATAAAAGACAATCATTTAGTTAGAATTGTTGATATGAAAGGAGCATTGCACAGAAGCTTTGAGCTTTATGCTGATGAAACAATAAATTTAGGATTTTTGAATAGTGGAGTTTATTTTATACAACTAATCAATCAACAGACTCAAAAAGTACATATTGAGAAAATTATAAAGCAATAGTGCTTTTTTTTAGCATTAACCCCCTAAAGACCTTTTTAAGTCTTTAGGGGGCTGTTTTTAGTCTCTACAATAACCGTTATTTCTTCAGCGAGGAGGTTTCCATAGATTAGACAAAGCTTTATTAGATAAGGTTTTACTAAAGTTGAATTAACTTATTCTGCTATCAGCATTTTGCTGAAATTCTTTCCATTTGCTAATTTCCCTTCTATTTGTATTTCCATTTTTGTGCAGATTAGCTCCACAGCTAGGGCCTCTACTGATTGAAATGCTTCTTCTTTTTTATTAAAAAAGGTTTGAGCTTGCTCAATATATTCTGGACAGCATTCCTCATATTTAGTCTTATCAGCAAGCACCATATTAAAAATTTTTGCTTGAGCTCTTAACGATTGAGCTTTCAATGAGTCCATTTCTGTAGTTAAAACCCATGTACCTATAGCATTGTTATCTTCTAAGCTTAGCACTTCTGACACCTTTGGATTAGATGAATTGTTGTGAAAATCAGGAATTAGAAGTTGACCATTTTGGACATTTAGTTCTTTCCATTCACTAGTCTTTCTCAATTCAAGTAGAGCAGCAGGACTATCATCTATAGTATATTGCAAAAAACCAAAAGTAAATTGAATTTTAGCTTTTATATCAATGACTGTATTACTGCCAAATTCGAGTGTCTTGCCTTCTAATGTTTTGTAAGGGTAGACCAGCTCTGCATCTTTAAGCATGGAAATGGAGTCATCTTCTAACCCTTTTATTTGAAAAGAAAAATCTTGTACAGATTCTTCTACCTCATTTTGGGTAGAATTTGATTGTTCTGAGCAAGAGCTGAGTAAAAAAGAGGCCAATAGCAAATAAATTACCTTATTCATAGTCTCAAGTTATAAATATTGTGAATGTTTTAGTCTTCTTCTACAGTTGCAGTCCAAATTTCCTTATAAGTTTTTTCCCAGTGTGCATAGTCAGAAGGCGTTTCTGTTAAGGCTTTATCTTCAAAAGGATTGGTGTTTGGAACGGCCTCAGAAGAGTTGGTAAAGTTGGCTATACGCTCAGTAGTACTGATTGGTTCTGTACGGAAATCAATAGTTTGCTCCAATACTCTAAAGGTCATTTGATCAGAATCATCATTGAAATGCATTTTAGGCGAATGGATATAAATCGCTAAAATTTTATCGTTTGCATCTAGCAAATAATGTGTGTAGGTAGAACCATATTCCCCACAAGACATAGAATCTGTGACCAAAACAGTTTGTGCTAAAGTATATTTAGTAGCCTTAGCAAAACAATCTCCTCCTCCATATTCATTGCTGCTAGCCTGTGTCATTTGAGCTAGGTCAAATTGCCCCAATACAGGAATAACCCTGCCACCTTCCATAGCGACAATAGATTCTGTTGGTGTTGCTGTTGTATCTGGTTTAGGGGTTGTGGCAACTGTATCTGTAGGAGTTGTGTTGGTATTTGTTGTGTTTTCTGTTGTGGTATTGCAGGCTACCAAAAAGTATAAAAGTACTAAGGGAATATATTTCATAGTCTTGTTTTTTTATTAGCTGTGATTTGTTCTTATTATAAAAAAATGTAATATTTAGGATTGATTCCCTTAAAGATAGATAAGGTGATTCTCAAAGATAGAAACAGATTTGATAAATCAATTATTCTCAAAAAGAAATGGAAGATATATTTAAACTAAAGGGGAAACTCCTTGATACTAAACAGAATAAATTAGCAAATTACTTTGTGGCTATTGCAGATGATGATTGGTTGGATGGAGATGATTTGATAGGTTTAGGAGCTACAGATGAAAATGGTGAGTTCAAAGTCTCCTTTTTAGGGTCTGAATTTCGCCAAGATATGTTTGAAGACGAGGCTTTTCCTGATGTAGTAATAGTGGTGTCAGCTATGTTTGGTAAAGAGCGAAAGGCTATTTTTACAAAAACGTTTGCTGACCTTAAATGGGAAGGTAAAACGGCTGGTTTAGGAGATATAATTTTAGAGGGTGTTGACTTAGAAAACCCCAAAGCGTTGGATGGGGTAGAAGCTATTCCTGGAGGAAATAAGCGAGGGGAACGTTTGGATATAGATGATGATATGGTTCGGAATTGTTTGGTGGAAGTAGCCCCCATAGTAGAGCATCTTACTGGTTGGAAAGGTCTGTTGGATGATTTGAAGGTGGAGGTTGCAGACAGTTTGGCTCCTTATATGCTTAGAGAATCTTTGATTGCTGATGGGATAGATCCTAATTCTGCAACAGCTAAGTTCTCTGCATTTTTTGCCGATTTTGCTCAAGGTCCTGGTGCTGGCTGTGGTTTGTATGATCCTCATATTCACACACTAGTCATTAATCGAAAAATTATGTCGCAAGTTGGTATTGAAGGGCTTAAAATTATCTGTGGCCATGAGCTAGTGCATGTAGGGCAATATAAATATACACCAGGTTTAAAAGCTTATAATTTAAATCATTTACGTAGTATGAGTGTTAATCCAGAGTCTTTTGACCCAGAAGAAGCTCAAGCTAAGGCAGCTTATATGATTGAGTTAGAAGGTTATGCTAAATATATTGAGGAGGATTTTTTGCATCAGAAATATTATAAATTAGCCTTGCTAAACTACCATGCATCTATTACCGAAAAAATAATACAAGCCTTAGTTTCTATGGCGATGGGGAGTGCTAAAACAGAGGCATCTAAAAAGGCTAAAGCTAATCAATATACAGAAGGTTTGGAGCGTTATAGAAAACGTCAGGTAGGTGATCGTCCAGCAGCATTTGAGCTAGATGTAGCTAGTTTGCCTGGTGGCGAAGCTTTTGTTTAGCCCAAACATGCTCTAAAGAACTAACTAGGTATGAAGAAATATTCGGAAGAACAACAGAAGGCATTGAACCTGATTAATACAGGCGATATGGCTTTTATTGAGTTAGCTCTGCAATTGAATATCTCCAATAATCTTGAGTTAGATTTTGAGGATTATGAAACACTGTATGTTTGGTTGGATAAGTATGCTCCTAAGGGCGTATCAGCTTATAGGGTAAAACAGCTTTATAAAATCCACGAAGTGGTAAATAGGACTTCTATTGATTTTCAAAATTCAGATATATGGGATTTACCAGCTTGTTTTTATAAAATGCACAAATTAAAAGATCTGAACTTAAAGGGAAATAGCATTGAGTATTTTCCTCCTCGTTTTCACAAACTTGGATATTTGAAATATCTAAACTTTGTTGATAACGCATTGAGATCTTTGCCTAAAAAGATAGGAGAACTTGTTGCTTTAGAAGAGTTGTATTTAGATAAAAACGAACTCTGTTCTTTGCCAGAAAGCATAGGGCAGTTGTTTAAGTTGAGGGTGTTGAGCCTTGAGAGCAACTTACTAAGCCATTTGCCTTCGTATGTAGGGAAACTCAAAAACTTATTGACTCTTGACTTGACTTATAACAAATTGACAAGCTTATCTAAGAATATAGGACAGTTAAAAAGCTTAGAGACTTTAGTTTTGCATCAAAACCAATTAACTACCTTACCAGATTCTTTTTGTGAATTAGGGCAGTTGCAGACCTTAAATTTATCTGCAAATTACTTAGAAACCTTACCTAAAGGCATAGAGAAACTGCAAAACTTGACCTTTATGGATTTGAGATATAATTCTTTTACAGATTCTTATATTGCAAAATTGCAGGATTTGCTTCCCAATTGTGATATTTTATTTGATTAGAAGTTGTTAAGTTGATTGCCAACTTTCTTGAAAAGCATTGAGCATTGATAAACCTTTCTTTTTGAGTAGGGGGGCTACCTTTTTTTGACCATAGACACTATCTCTGGCCAAGAGGTCAAACAGCTGTAAGTATTTAGCATCTTTACTACCTAAATCTTTTGTATACATCTTGAAATTTCGCCTTTCAGCTTTAGTAGTGTTTTGAATAAGCTGATGTAATTCTACAATGTTTTTTTTCATTAATATTCCAAAGTTTTATACCAATCTGTAGTATTGACTATAGTGCCATCATCAAGTTTTACTTGATAAGGCTTGCCAGATATAGATGATTTGGAAGCAATATTTTCTATAAACTGATCTAGTGTTTTTATTGTGCCTTTAGTTGTTAGTGTTTTGTAATTCACAGCTAATCAGTAAGCATTCCAAAATAATAAATAAGCTTAATAAATATTTCATTAGGCGTTCAATTTATTGCCTGTTCAACGTCATGGCTACATTATCCCAGGTGTCAATTACAAGCTTTAGTTCCACCTCGTCATTGGGTAAATAGTCATCTAAAAAATCTCTCATTGCAGTACAACCATCAATTACATCATTATCATTAAGAACATCTTCTGTAATAGGGATAGATATTTCTAACATAGATTCATGCCTTTCTACTGAAACTTCTTTGGAAACAGTTAGGTCAAAAAATCCCATCTCAAAAAATCCCATAGCAACATTATCAGCTTCTTCTTCTGAAATGGAGGTATGATTGAACCTAACTTGATGTTGAACCTCTTGTCCATAAGTTTTGCTAGTGTAGTTGGTTTCTAATATGGCTGAATAAGAAAATATTCCTGCTACAAGAAAGGCAATAGAAACAGTGAATCCAAGGACTGATACTCCAATGGTTCTTCCCCAACCATAAGTTTCTCCCTCATTTTCTATGTATTTGGTTATTTTTTCTTCTTGAAGGTTTCTAAAAATACCTAAAGTGATAAAGGTATATATAATTGGAATGATGTGATTAGGAATATGAACATCTTCAGGTATTAATAGTATTCCACCAAAAATTACAATGCTAGAAATTATTGCAATAACCCATGTTTTAGTCGTTTTTTCCGATTCATTGAGTGCTTTAAAATTTTCGGCAAAGAGGTATCCTGCGGCTAAGGGGCCTCCAAAAAATGTAGCGAATCCAATTGCACGTTCTTTAAAAATTTTTCTAGTAGATAGCTCTTGATCAATTAACTCTTCCATGGTATTTAAGGTATTAGGTATTGTTAGTAAAGTGTGTATGCTGTATTAGACATATTCTTAACAATACAAAGCTAATTTTAAATCCCTTTGGTTTAAGTTTGGGTTGAAGAATGGTGCCTTTAAGCTTATAAATGCATACTCAAAGGCTATGAATGGTATTTAGTATTCAACACTTTTTCTAAGGTTTACTTCTGTAGCGGTTTTTCAAAGCACAGACTATTCTCTACATTGGCATATTGACCATAATTGGGAATGGTTTGATAACCATTTTTGCTGTATAGCCGAATGGCTTCAGGTTGTTTTTTACCTGTTTCTAAGGCACATTTTTTATAGCCTAGTTCCTCAGCCCATTTTTCTAATTCTAGTAGAATAATAGTAGCAAGACCTTTGCCACGGCTAGATGGATTTGTATACATACGTTTCGCTTCCATAGTGTTGATATTGAGCTCTTTAATAGCTCCGCAGCCTAATGCTTCTCCATTTTCATAGAGGACTACAACATACTGAAGTGCATCAATTTTATTAAATTGAGCATAAAAGGAGTGCTCTTGACCATCTCTTTTTGCTAAATCGGCATCAAGCTTCTGTACAAGTTTTATAAAATCAGGGTTTTGTGAGTTGGTTCTTAGAAGCTTTTGCATAGTAATAGGGTTTAAATTAGACAGAGGCCTAAAGTTAGAAATTTTAAATAAATCGGCAACTGTTTTTAGTATTATACAATAGACTTGTTGCATTGAAGGATTTAAGGGGGGATCCCTCGTCGCAACAAGTCTATTGAAAAAAGAGATTGAATTGTACTCTTTAGATAATTATGAGGGCAATTGATTTGAAAGTATTTTATAAAGAAATATACAGATGTTATTTTCAATTTTTTAGAAAGTTGGAACAATGAATTGAACCTAAACGAAGGAGAGCTAAAAGCAGGATGTTATGAAGTGAAAGTTGTAGTACAAGGAACGAGAGTGCTAAGGATAAATAGTGATAGATGAACCCTGAAAAGAATCTATTAAACTTAGATGATTGATACAATAGAGATAGAGTTTTCTAAATTCTTCTTAGGTATAAAGTTCTTCGACTCTTTTTTTGTACTTTGCAAGCAGAGAAGTTGTTTAAGAATGGAGTCTAAAATAGGCTTTAATGATTCACTTTTACAACTTCTGGATTATAAACTAAAACAAAAGCAATAACTACATGAACTTTCTGACAGTAGAAAATGCTGCTAAAGCCTATGGCGATCGAGTGTTGTTTGATGATGTAACCTTTTACATCAATAAGGGAGATAGAGTAGCATTTATTGCTAAAAATGGAAGTGGAAAGACTTCGTTGCTCAATATTATAACCGAAAAAGAAACAGCTGATAAAGGCACTGTTTGGGTACATCACAAGATTACGACAGGTTATTTGTCGCAAGATCCAGATTTAGACCCTAAAGATACTGTTTTTGAAGCAGTATATAACTCTCCAAGCCCTGTAATGCAGGCAATAGCAGCTTATGAAGCAAGTATGCTTAATTTGGAAGATGCAGAGGCTATGCAAGAAGCAATGGCTGCAATGGATCGTCTAAATGCATGGGATTATGAGGTGCGTATCAAACAGATTCTGACCAAGCTTAAGGTTGATTATTTTGATCGAAAAATAGAGATGCTTTCGGGAGGACAGAAAAAGCGGGTGGCTCTAGCAAAGGTGCTCATAGAAGGCCCTGAGTTTTTGATCTTAGATGAGCCTACCAATCATCTGGACTTAGAGATGATAGAGTGGTTAGAGGAGTTTTTGGTGCAAGGTAAACATACCATTTTTATGGTAACACACGACCGTTATTTTTTGGATGCAGTGTGTAATCAAATTTTGGAATTGGATGCTGGGCAAATCTTTAAATATCAAGGTGATTATGAATATTATCTAGAGAAAAGAGCTGATCGTCAAGAAATATTGGCAGCAACTACCGAGAAAGCTCAAAATACTTATAGAAAGGAGTTGGAGTGGATGCGTCGCCAACCTAAAGCTCGTGGTACTAAGGCTAAAGCTCGTGTGGATAGATTTGATGATGTGGAAAAGAAGGCTAAACATAGAGTTGACAATAGCCAAGTGCAGTTGGATATAAAAATGAGTCGCTTAGGAAGCAAGATTTTAGAGCTGCATAATGTGAGTAAAAGTTATGGAGATTTAGTCTTGTTGGATAAGTTTGACTATAAATTCAAAAAGAATGATCGTGTCGGAATTGTAGGCAAAAATGGAAGTGGAAAGACTACGTTGCTCAATATGATGACTGGTAGCGAGCAGCCTGATACAGGAAAAGTAGTAGTAGGGGATACTTTGGTTATTGGTTATTATACACAGTCTGGCCTCAAAATAAAGGCTGATAAACGAGTAATAGAAGTTGTGCGAGATGTGGCGGAGTTTATTCCTATGCATGGAGGCAAAAAGTTGTCTGCTATTCAGCTTTGTGAGCGTTTCTTATTTGGAGCAAAAAAACAGTTAACCTATGTCTCTAAACTGAGTGGTGGAGAGCGTAGACGATTGCATTTGCTGACGATTTTGATGCAAAATCCTAATTTCTTGATTTTGGATGAGCCTACCAATGATTTGGATTTAATGACTTTGCAGGTTTTAGAAGAGTTTTTAATCTCTTTTCCTGGTTGCGTATTGGTAGTGTCGCATGATCGGTATTTTATGGATAAGATTGTGGACCATGTTTTTGTAATGGAAGGAGAGGGCAAAGTACGTGATTTTCCTGGGAATTATACAGACTATAGAATAACTGCAGATAGAGAGGCTATAGAAGCTAAAGCAGCAGCAAAAGCTGTGAAAAATGCGCAAGAATCTACTAGAAAAGTAGTTACAAAAAGTAATGAGTCTTACTATGAAGAACGTAAGGAGTTAAGGCGTGTAGAAAAACAAGTAGCTAAGTTAGAAGATAAGAAAAAGAAGGTGGCCAATGAGTTTAATAATCCTGATTTGACTCCCGAACAAATGACTGATTTGGGCAAGCAACTTAAGGCTATTGATGATGAATTGGAAGAAAAGGAAATGCGTTGGATGGAGTTGGTGGAGCTTTTGGAGGGATAAAATAAAAGAAGTAATAAATATAGGGATAATAACTAATAGTTAGAGGTGAGTGGACAATTCGTAATTTGTAATTAAATAATTCGTAATTGAATAGGTTATGTGGGAGTTTTTTAAGCCAATTATAGTCGATTTTAAGAATCCGGTTATGTACGCGATTCCGTTTTTTATCTTGTTAATCTTAATAGAGGCTTACCTAAATTATAAAGAGCGATCAGATAACTATGTTTTTAAGGATGCTGCTGCAAGTATTTCCATGGGTTTAGGGTCTGTTTTTTCAGATATTCTAGCAAAGTCAACAGCTTTTATCGCTTTTATTTGGTTGTACAGTAATGTAGGGCTGTTTAGCGAGGCATTGTCTTTTACTATATTAGGATGGGTTTTACTCTTCTTTTTAGATGACTTTACATTTTATTGGCATCATAGACTGTCGCATGAGGTGCGTGTATTGTGGGCTGCTCATGTCAATCATCATTCTTCTGAGCATTACAACTTGAGTACTGCCCTGCGCCAAAGTTGGACAGAGATATTCTACAAGTATATATTCTTTTTGTGGTTGGCTGCATTGGGTTTTCATCCTCTAATGATTTTGACACAAATGTCCATCAACTTGATTTACCAATTTTGGATACATACCAAGTCTATTAAGCGTTTCCCTAAATGGTTTGAATTTATATTCAACACACCTTCTCATCATAGAGTGCATCATGGTTCTAATGTGATTTATTTAGATCGAAATCATGCTGGCACCTTAGTGATTTGGGATCGCATATTTGGCACTTTTCAAGAGGAACTGGAGGAAGAACCTGTAGTGTATGGAATTACGACTAATATAAATACTTATAATCCACTAAAGATAGCTACACATGAGTTTGGAGCTTTGTGGAAAGACATCAAAAAAGCACCAACGTTTAAAGCAAAGTTAGGCTATATTTTTCAACCTCCAGGCTGGAGCCACGATGGCAGTACCCAAACTGCTGAAGAGATGCGGAAAACGCTAGCTAAAACTAAACAGGCTTAAGATTTTTTGGAGGGTGTACTTAGATAGAAAGGGTTGTTGAATTCTAGAATTCAACAACCCTTTTGTACAATCTTTACATATTGAGCAACTCTCGTATTGCCTCTTGAGAGTTGGCACCTTCTAGCACTTTCACTAGCGTAAAGTTGTACTTTGGCTCTGACTGATTGCGTACTGCATCAAAATCAATACTTTTGTATTCTTCGGCAGCATACAAGCCAATCGTGTTGTTAGGTAAAAAGGTTATAAATCGAGCCGCATTATTCGGTAATAAGTTTACTTTATTCCAATCCTTTGTAGGATATTTGATTACTGTTTTGTTGTCTTCTGGCAAGCAAAAGACTAGATCTAGTGGATTTGTGTTTGTTTTTACTTCAAAATCAGCCAAAACCTCTATTCTATCTTCCTCTTTCATGAGTTTATCATAATTATAAATCCCAAACCCAACCAACTCAAAACTACGGATAGTTGCAGCCTGCAGTCCTTCTTTTTCTTGAAGTTCCTCCATTTGCTTACGGATTTTAGCTTCCTCTTTAGAAACCTCTTTTAGGATGCTGTTGAAGTTCTTTTTCCATTTTTTAGGACTGTATTCAAACACATATTTTAGAGGCATCACTACTTTTACTTTTAGTTTAGCGGTTTTAGCCCCTCCTGTAGCTGTAGCAAACAACTCATACACATCTCCATTTAGCTTAGTCAGTTTTAGCTTAGTATCCTTATTGTAAATCCACTTAGGGAAATGTTTTCCAGATATGTTTTCCCAAACCATCATAGATGCTGTATAATTATTGCCCTTATATTCTACAAAAGCATAAGGCGCATTTTTTAGCCAAGTCAGGTCGTATTTTTTAGCTTTAGCCGCAACTGTCGAATGTTTAGCATTTTGCATACCTTTAAAATCATCAGCATACATTACATCCAACATAGTATTGAAATCAAATACAAAATACTTCTCTTTTTGGCGCTTGCTTTTTCTTAATTTTTTCTCTAGCGTTTTAATCTCCTTTTGGATTGCTTCACGCTTTCCATTACCAATAGGTTCTACATGATCGACAAACTCCCAACCTTCATTATCTTGGTCTAACCAAAAGAAACTATAATCATTGCCTTCTTCATAAGAGGCCAAATCCACACGCATGGTAGCACCATCAGCTAGAGCTAGTTCCTTACCATTTTGTTCTGCTTTTACATCAAACATTCCAGCCGTTTGCATAGTACGTTTTTGTCCCTGTACAGTATAATCCATTGGAATACCTGAAAGTAGGATATCTACAGCATCATGATACTCTCTATATTTTAGAGATACTTTATCCTTGACTAGTTTACCTTCGGCATTTACCAAACTATTTGCTCTTATTGTGATATTAGTGCCTGAAGGCATTTCGAGTATTTGATCTTCTGTAGGGTCTATCTCAAAAACAGTGTAAGATGTTTCTAATCCAGGCAAAGGAGGTGTAATAGTTACCTTGTTGGATGTTTCTACTGTTGCAGAGTTGCAAGCATAGCCAAATACAGCTACCATAATGGCTAAAAGCCATTGGTGATTTAGTGATTTCATAGCGTTGTTATTTTGTTGTAATACTAGATCGCTGTTCTCTTGATACCCAAATTATCAATGACTGTGAAAACAAGGCGAACTAAGGCTTATTAATATATATATATTACTAGAAAAAATTGTATAGTTTATTAGAATAAATCTAGTGCATGGTTGGTATAAAAATCTAAAGCTACTTCAGCATAATTATATTGATGTGATTCTGGATACTTTGCCCCATAAGGGAATGTTTTTCGCTTCATCCATTTTAGTATAGTTGCTTCTTCTTTGTCAAATCCACAATTGTAAGCGGTGGCTATATATTTTATCTTTCCTTCAGCAGAGCTAATATTTTTTGTTTTAGTCTGCATCAGATCATAAAATCCGCATAAGTAAATTAATTGCCAATTTAGACTACCTAATCGAGCTACACGTTTTTCTCTTTGAGACTGTAAGTTTTTAGTCGAATATTCGATCAGTGTACTGTATTTTACTTTTAGTGTGTTATCTGTTTGAAGAGCAAGTTCTAATTTTTCGGCAAAAGAGGGCTTCATTTGGAATCGTCCAATAGAAAAGTCAGCTACTTTGCTACCACCTTTAGTATAGGCATATTCCAATGCAGTAGATTCAAAAAAGTTTTTGAAAGTAGAATATCTAATTAGTTCAGGAAATACAATGCTCATAACAGCATTGGTAGGCACCTTATATTTTTGGGTGACAGCATTAATCGTTTCTTTTTCTGTTTGACAGTACTCCATGGCTTGTTGATGGTCTGCTCCAAATATTTTGGAATAATCATCATCTTGCCATATAATTCCGGATAGGAGTATGGTCCATAGCAATAACTTAGTCATATTTTTTATAAGTTTTGGTTGCTTATTGGGAAAGTGTACAGCCTATTAAGTGTACTAATACAAGAAAAAACTGAAAAATCTATAGTTTATTTTTTAATAGATTCAATATCAGTCGATTTTGACGGGTTTATGTGTTTTTTTTCGCCAGAATCATTCTTTGTATCATTCCTTATATCGTTATAATACCCAATTTGGTCGAAGGTTACGCTTTGCTCAAAACTTTTTTTCAAAAAACTTTGTATATTTATTGAATAGGTTTACGCTATAATTTGCTGAATTTTCGTAAATGATTGATAATTAAGGTAAATGTTCTAGTACTAATAGTGGGCTTAGAGTATGTCTAAAATTATAAATAAAAAAATGTAAGGATTAAAAAAAGAGGAATCAGAATCATAAACTTGAGGTGACTAAACCAAAAAAGCTTATGAAAACGCACTATGAAGTACTATCTGATTCCCAATGGGAATTT
>JAAEPD010000606.1 GCA_024222455.1 Aureispira sp. | reverse complement strand
TAGTCAACTCACAGAATATGCTCAAGGTCAAACAGGAGATGGTGTTATTTGGGCTACAGGTGCCAATCTAGCCTCTCTTTCTACATTTGAAGAAATGTGGATAACAAAAGACGAATACGATGAAGCAGGGCCTTCTATCGTTCACCTAAAATGTCGTTAAGTAAAAAAAATTAAGATTGCTTGATGCTTTAGAAATAATTGCATAAAATTGGCCTGCGTATTACCATGCGCAGGCCAATTTTTGTATAGAAAGAAGCCATTCAGGAGAACTACTCGTTCTTCTATTTATCACAGTTAATCTATAAAACACAAATACACATGAATATTTTACGCCTTACAGTTCTTGCTATTACCTTAAGCTTAATGGCTTGTGGGGGCGATGGCCCTACTGCAGAACTAGACTTACCTCCAGGACAGAGTTTTTGTTACCATTTTGTCATTGATGGTTTACAAGATAATTTAATGGTAGAAATACAAGGCGATAAGCTTACAGGAATGGGAAAGCGACTATATCAGCCTCTTTCTGAAATATATGATGTGACATTAAAAGGTGAAATGAATGGGAATATGGCTCAAGTAGAGTTTACAGCGATATCTGCACGCAACAACCAATCTTATACAAAACGAGAAAAGTGGGAATTTTTAGATCAAAAAATTGTGATTCACAACCGTGACGTTCACAACATAAAAGGAAAATTTGAGCAGTATCAAATCAACTGCGAATCAGCTACAGATAGCACTTATTCCAATGAGCTTTATGATAGTTTTGGTGGTTTCTTCGAAGGCTATGCTGTTGTTGGGAAAAAAGGTCTGTATGGTTTAATCAATGAACAATGGGAGGAGGTTTTTCCTCCTCAATATATAGAGCTCAGCAATGTTAATGAAAACAGTATGACTTACTATGATACAATGACTCAACGCTATGGTATTATAGATACAGATAACAAAATCATCATTGAACCTCAATTTGACGAAACACACCCTTTCAACGATGGTCTTGCAGCTGTCTTAGATGGTGGCTTTTGGGGTTTCATGAACAAAGAAGGAGAAGTTGTTATTGGTCCTAAGTATAGGCAAATCAATATTTTCTCTGCAGAACCTAGCAGACACCCCTTCAACGAAGGTTTGGCTAATGTAGCAATAGATCAAAAATGGAGCTATATTAATACTTCTGGACAAACTGTTATCCCTCCTAGTTATATCTATGCAGAAGGTTTCAAAAATGGAAAAGCGAGAGTAAATGATGGAGTTAAATTCTTTTATATAGACAAAACAGGAAAATGTGTTCAAGATTGTGAATAGTACATCACTGCCTTAAAATGATAAACAAAATAGAGCAAGGGGCTAAACCTCTTGCTCTATTTTTGTTACATTGGCAAAAATACTTATCTTAAGACAACATTATAACAAAACCTCTATTCATAGGGTTTTCATCTAACCAACACCAACACTTATGTCAAAGAATCTAAGTGAATTATCAGGAAGACAAGGTCTAAACAACAATCTTTTTGACAAAATGGGCAAACTAGCTGCTCAAACAGGCACCCCCTCCAAAGAAGATTTAGAAAAACTCGCAGAAGAGTTCTTAATTGGCAAGGCAAACGCTTACGGAACTACTAGCTTTTACGACTTTCTGAAACCTGACAACAAAGGCAAAAAAGTCTACGTTTGCAATGGCAGCACTTGCCTAACAGCAGGAACCCAAAAGCAACTCCAAGATAATTTAGAGCAACATTTTGACAGCAGTGAGATCGGACATATGTGCTGTTTAGGGCGTTGCCACGAAAATAGTGCATTCCACTACGATGGTCAAAACTATTCTGCTAAAGATGCCTCCGCAATAGAGAGTATTATAAAAGGTGATAAAACTCAAAATCAAGATAGTTATGGTATCCAAGCTTTGGGGACTGCAATATTGACTCGTCCATTTAGTAATGTACAAGACTTTTATTCCCCATTCCTCAAAGCATTGCAAACAGATTCAAAAACAGTCTTAGAAGAGATAAAAATAGCCAATGTTCGAGGGCGTGGTGGCGCAGGTTTCCCGATGGGGTTAAAATTAGAGTTCTGTAGAAAAGAAACAAACGATACGAAGTTTATAATATGTAATGCTGATGAAGGTGATCCAGGAGCTTTTTCTGATCGCTATTTACTCGAAAAACAACCTCATGCAGTTCTATTTGGGATGTTGGTAGCAGGTTATCTAACAGGAGCAAGCTGGGGAGTACTTTATATCCGTGCAGAATATCCAGAAGCAGTTACTATTATAGATAATGCCATTCAGGAACTTCGAACGGCTCAATTACTTGGAGAAAATATACAAAATAGTGGTTTCAATTTTGACCTAAAGATTATTCAAGCTCAAGGCTCTTATATTTGTGGCGAAGAAACTGCCTTAATCAATTCTATAGAAGGACAGCGCCCAGAAGTTCGGGTACGACCACCTTACCCTGCACAACAAGGGCTTTTCAACAAGCCTACTGTTGTTAATAATGTAGAAACTTTAGCTACTATTCACTATATACTAAGTAATGGTGGGGCTAACTACAAAGCATTAGGTACAGAGCGATCTTCAGGCACCAAGTTGGTTAGTTTGGATGGATGGTTCAACAAGCCAGGTGTTTATGAAGTAGAAATGGGTACTCCTCTAGCTACGGTTATCAATGAGCTTGGAGGCGGATTCCGTTCTGCTATCAAAGCCTTACACATTGGAGGGCCTTTGGGAGGCTTAGTTCCTATCTCTAAAATAGATGATCTGAATATAGATTTTGAATCGTTTGCTAAAGCTGGATTCTTGTTAGGACATGCCTCTATCGTTTGTATTCCACAAGATTTCCCTATGGTACAATACTTAGAACATCTCTTTAAGTTTGGAGCAGACGAAAGCTGTGGAAAATGCTTCCCTTGTCGCTTAGGAACTACACGTGCCTACGAAATGCTAAACAAAGCACAAAAAGAAGATTACAAAATCAGCAAAGAGCTGTTTGATGACTTGCTACATACACTCGAAATTGGTTCACTCTGTGCACACGGAGGTGGACTACCTTTACCTGTTCGAAATGCCTTAGAATACTTTGACGAAGAATTGAATACTTATTTTGAATAAAAAAGTATTCAATTACGAATTACGAATTTTTCAATTACGAATTATTAGACAAACCCACAAAATTGCTAGCAATTTTTGAATATAAAGGATTTTAAAATCTTACACACAGTCTAATATCTCAATTCTAACAGTCTAAATTCTAATAAAAATGAGCAAAATAGCCTATATAGATAATAAGCCTTATGTACTGCAAGAAGGTGAAACTATTATTTCTTTTGTACGCAGATATTATAGCCAAAATTATATTCCTACCCTATGCGATGCTCCAAACTTAGATCCATTTGGAGCTTGTAGAGTTTGTAGTGTAGATGTAGCCTTAGAACAAGATGGAAAAACAAAAACAGTGGCATCCTGTCACACTCCTATATCAGAGGGAATGCATATTTACCCACATTCCAAAAATGTACAGCGCCTGCGCAAAAACATTGTAGAGTTAGTCCTAACAGATCATCCATTAGACTGCCTTACATGCGAAGTCAATGGTAACTGTGAGTTGCAAGATGTGGCAGCTCAAGTTGGTATCCGAAAGGTGCGTTACCCTGAAGGGAAAAACCATCTCCACTACGAAAAGGATAATTCTCACCCATACATGACCTCTGATCTATCTAAATGCATCAACTGCTATAGATGCGTGCGTGCTTGCGATGAGGTACAAGGACAACTAGTCTTGAGCATGTCAGGCAGAGGCTTTGACAATAAAATAACAAAAGGATCGAATGTCTCTTTTTCTGAATCTGATTGTGTGAGTTGTGGAGCTTGTGCACAAGCCTGCCCTACTTCTGCCATTTCAGATGTCAACGAATCCAAATCAGTAAAACCTGCTGCTCAAACTACACGCACTGTTTGCACTTACTGCGGTGTTGGTTGCAATTTAGAAGTTTCAGCTATCAGCGGAGAAATCGTCAGTATTCAAGCACCTTTTGATGCAGCTGTCAATCAAGGACATACTTGCGTTAAAGGCCGTTATGCTTTCAAGTTTTATGATCATCCAGAGCGTTTACGTCAACCTCTAATCAAGAAAAATGGAAAATTTGTAGAAGCATCTTGGGAAGAAACCTATGATTTAATCGTCTCCAAACTTACTGATTATAGAGATAACTATGGTGCTGATAGCATTGCAGGTATATCTTCCTCTCGTTGCACCAATGAGGAAAACTATCTAATGCAAAAATTCATCCGTGCTGTTATTGGCACCAATAATATAGATGGTTGTGCTCGTGTTTGTCACTCTCCTACTGCCTTAGGCATGCAACGCACTTTTGGTACAGGAGCTGCTACCAACTCTATAGAAGATCTAAAACATACCAGTTGTATTTTAGTGATTGGCGCAAATCCTACTGCAGCTCACCCTGTGACAGGTGCCAAGCTCAAGCAACATGCTATGCAGGGCAAAACAACAATTGTAATTGATCCTAGACGCACAGAAATGGCTAAATATGCTACTTATCATCTGGCCTTACGACCTGGAACCAATGTAGCCGTGCTCAACATGTTGATGTATTATATAGTAACAGAAGGTGTTGCAGATTTAGACTTCATCAAATCACGCACAGAGGGTTTTGATTTATTCATAGAACAGATCAAAAAGCTAGATATTGATGCCATGGAAGCAGTATCTGGTGTAGATAGGCACCTAGCTCGAAAAGCTGCTATTGCCTATGCTCAAGCACCTGCTGCCATGTCTTTTCATGGTTTAGGTGTCACAGAACATACACAAGGGACGTTCACTGTTATGCAAATTGCTAATTTAGCTATGCTAACAGGTAATATTGGACGCAAAGGCGTTGGGGTTAACCCACTTCGTGGACAAAACAATGTACAAGGTAGTGCAGACATGGGTGTACAGCCACATCAAGGAGCTGGATATTTAGATGTTACCAATCCTGCTGTGAATAATCGTTATGAGCAGTTTTATGGTGTAAAAGTGCCTCAACAAATTGGCTATAAAATTCCCGAAATGTTTGATGCAGCCTTAGCTGGAAAGCTTAAAGCTATCTGGATTATAGGTGAAGATGTTGTGCAAACAGATCCTAATACTCAAAAGGTCATTAAAGCTATAGAAAGCACTGATTTTGTAGTGGTTCAAGAGCTATTCATGACCGAAACTGCTAAATATGCCGATGTAGTCTTGCCTGGTGCTTCATTCCTAGAAAAAAGTGGAACATTCACCAATGGGGAACGTCGTGTTCAGCGTGTAAATGCTGTATTACCACCAGTAGGCAACACTAAAGTAGATGGTCAGATCATAATAGATGTGATGAATAGAATGGGTTACAAACAAGCTGATTATACAGCAGAAGGTATGCTCGAAGAAATTTCTCAGATAGTGCCTTTCTTTGCAGGTATCAGTTGGGAAGAGTTGGGCAAAAATGGTAAACAATGGCCTGTTGCTAAAAATGGAAAAGATACCCAAATATTACATCTAGAAGAGTTCAAACGTGGTTTAGGGTTCTTTGAGTACCATGATTTTGCTGAAACTCCTGAGTTGACTCAACATGCTAAGGATTATCCATATATTTTGACTACCAACCGTGTATTGGAACACTACAACTGTGGTGCTATGACTCGTCGTACTAGCAATGTAGAATTATGCACAGAAGATGCTTTGATGATTAATCCTAAAGATGCTGAAAAACATTTCATCAAAAATGGTGATTTTGTTTGTTTAGAATCTCCTCGTGGTAAAGTGGATGTAAAAGCAAAACTGACTGATGAGGTAAATCAAGGGGTATTGAGTACTACATTCCACTTTCCTGAGATTATGGTCAACAATATCACTTCTGATGTGCATGACACAGAAGCTATGTGCCCTGAATATAAGGTAGTAGCAGTGCGTATTCGTAAGAGTAAAGGCATGTATAAAGGATAAGAACATATTATTATATCTATTCACACACTAAACCTCTATCAACATGTTACAAAAATGTAAATTGCTGAGCCTACTAAGCTTATTAATGCTTCTAGGAGCTTGTAATAACGAATCTACAGAAACAACAGCCAATACAACTAGTGAAGATACTACCAAAACAGTAGTCACTCCAGAACCTGAGCCAAAAGCAGAAGAACCTGATGCCACAACTTTAGAAGGTTTCTTCAAAATCTATCAAGAGGCATTTGCTAAAAAAGATATAGAAACACTAAAATCTCTATCTGATATGGAAATGCTTGGCGACGATTTTTATGCTGATTATCTATTTGAAGAATTTCAAGATTTTATAGCTAAGGCAACAGTGGCAGACATCAAGCCTGATGAAGGTATGGGAGAAGGATATTATAGCCTAACAGACCTCTCTATTCCAACTGAAGAAGAACAAGAAGCAGGAGCAGGAGAAGGTTCTTCGTTCTCTTGGATATTCAAAAAAGGAGAAGATGGCAAATTCTATTTTGCAGAATCTATGGCTGCAGGTTAGACTAATATTTATTTCTACATTGACATAAAGAGCCCTAAGTAAGTATTTAGGGCTCTAATACATAAATGCTAATAGATGAAAAACACTAAAACATGCCCAAAATGTGAGTCTAAAAACATTCTATTGATCCCTGGATCAAACAACCAATATAGTGGGAATAGCATTTCAAAGGGTTTCTTGGGGTTCTCCACTGCCTTGGTGACTAGGTTTCTATGTGAAGAATGTGGCTATTCTGAAGAATGGATTCAAAAAAAGAGTGATATTGCTGCCTTGAAAAAGAAGTATAAAAGGTATGAATAATCTAAACATATAGGGCTATTAAAGTTGGTTTTGAAACCACACCTACTTTAGCCCTTTTCGTGTTCTTTTTTTCAATTTCGAAATTCGATCTATATAATAACTTTTTAATTCTTCTACAAAAGCTAAGGGATTTTCGTACTCTGTAATGACTTTATAGAGCTGATGGTTTTTAGCTAAATCAAGCTCTTTTTCTAGTCGTTCTTTTTCTTGCTGTAAATAATTGTCCTTAGAAAAAACTTTTACATTCGTAGCACTATCAGCAAGAACTATATGTGTATTTCCCTTGAAAATATGAGCATGGTAAGCCTGCAAGGCTTCTAAGCTTTCTGTCTTATAAATTTCAATAAGTCGGCGTGTAATCTCTGTAGCAATATCCGTTTGATTTTCACTCATGTAGAATTTATCTGGATGAACATGCAACATTGCTTCTCGGTATAACCTTTTTTTCTCTTTTTGTTCTTCGGGTGAAGAAATATCCTTTTTCTTCTTAAGACTAACTTGCAATCCCTTAGGTTCCTTATAGTTCTTTCCTCTTTTTTTTTGTTCTAAGCGTTTTAGTTTTTTTGCCTTTTTTATTTTTTTATATAAAATAAATAATTTCTGTGCTTCCACTATCAAATCACTAACATGAGAACGAAGTAAAGCTTCAAAAGCTCTAGTCCTTTTCTGGATTTCGTCTAGCTCATGTTTGAGCAGCTCAATCTGTTCTGATAGTTTTTCTTGATCTGTATGACCTAGAGTAAGAAGCTTTTTTTTTGCCATGAGACAAGAGTATGTTTATAAATTCAAGTAAGATATTTTGGGATATTACTGTTTTTTATTTTTTTGATGGCTCAAAACAGCCTATTTTTCACTTATAAAGGTATATAAAATATATCGTTTAAAAATATCCTTGAAAAGGAGTTTTGGGCAGACAATTTTAACACAAAAGACATTAGTACTAATCAAAAGTATTAAATTTAAGATAAGTAGCTGTTCAGAGTATACTAAACAATAACTAATAAGAGTCATTCCCATGAAAAAAAAATACCCTATCTTTTTTCTATATACAACCATCACCTTATTGCTTTGCGCCATCACTACTCAAGCCCAAGACAGTTTGAGCCGCTATACTATCCATGAATTGGATAGTATCTTCTCTATATTGGACGAAGAAGAGCAATATCAAGAGCTCATGCCATATGCTGAAGCAGCTCTTGCTAAAGCAGAAAAAAAAGTAGGCAAGAAAGATACCTTATATGCTCGAATGCTTTATAATCTTGCTTATGCCTTTGATTATGGTCTAGAAGATTTTGAACAAGCAATGAGTCACTACAAAGAAACTGCTGCTATTCAGCAAGCAAGCATTCCTACTTCCATCCAATATGCCCATACACTTCAGGCCATTGCTGATATTAACAACTACAACTGGGGAAATTACGAGGAAGCATTACCGCTTTATACTCAAGCATTAAACATTAAAAAAAAAGTATTAGGAAAAGAACGTCCTGATTTTGCTGCTGAACTCAGCAGTTTAGCTGCATTGCACGAAGTCATGGGAAATTATGAGGAAGCATTACCTCTTTACACCCAAGCAACAAATATTCTAGAAAAACTACTTGGAAAAGAGCATCCACACTTTGCCACCTCCCTCAATAATTTGGCTGCCTTGTATCAAAGTATGGGCAATTATGATAAAGCGCTGCCTCTTTATATTCAGGCAATAAACATCCTAGAAAAAGTGCTTGGTAAAGAGCATCCTGATTTCGCAACTTCCCTCAATAACTTAGCTTTCTTACATGAAAGTATGAGTAATTATGACAAAGCACTCCCTCTCTATATTCAAGCAATAAACATCCTAGAAAAAGTACTCGGAAAAGAACACCCTGATTTTGCAGTCCTTCTCAATAATCTAGCTTATCTGCATCAAAGTATGGGCAATTATGACAAAGCATTGCCCCTTTATATTCAATGTATGAATATAGATGAGAAGGAACTTGGGAAGGAACATCCTGACTTTGCGAGATCTCTCAATAACTTGGCTAGGTTGTATGAAATCCAAGGCAATTATGAAAAAGCTTTGCCTCTTTATAATCAATGTATTGAGATAGAAGAAAAAGCACTTGGAAAGGAACACCCCGACTTTGCAGCCTCCCTCAACAATTTGGCTTTTTTACATGAGAGTATGAATAACTATGAGAAAGCATTACCGCTTTATATTCAATGTATTGAGATAGAAGAAAAAGCACTTGGAAAGGAACACCCCGACTTTGCAGCCTCCCTCAACAATTTGGCTAGATTATACACAAAAATGGAGCATTATGACAAAGCTAAAACAATTTTAATTCAAGCTATTCAAACCACATCCCTAAGTATTGTTAGTTGGAATATTAATTCAGATTGGGCTGATAGCCTATTGTTAGCTAAGTATCCATCGACACCTCATCTTGACGAAATGGAAATATCTCTAAACCTTATATACAAATTATTACAAAAAGATAAATCCATAAGCAATTCAAAGGAAAAGCAAAGAATAGTTGCCAACTTGGCTATACAACTTCTAAATAAACTTCGACACAAGGTCTCTAATGAAAAAGACAAACTTAGAATATTAGAGTCGAGTAGTACTTGGTTAGAACAAAACTTGAATATACTAAACACTAAAGAACATAGCTCTAAAGCATTTAGCCTTGCTGACCAAAATAAATCAGTCTTGCTCTTGCAAGCTACTAAATCCGAAGAAACCTATAAACTAAGCAATTTGCCTGATTCTTTAGTTCAGAAGAACAAAAAAATGCTTGGAGCTAGAAGTCAGTTGCAAGCACAATTAGTCGAGCTACGACCTAAACAGGAAAAAGATAGTCTTCGCAATCTATTAAACCGTATTAACCAAGATATAGATGATTTTGTCCAAATGATAAAACTAAAATATCCTAAGTACCATAAATTGAAGTATCAACAAGTAGATGCTAAGGTCAAGGATATTCAAGCACTTCTAGATAACAATACAGCACTCTTGGAATATGTCATTGGTGACTCTATTATCCATATTTTTTATATTGATAAAACACAAGTACAGTGGAAAAAAACCTTTGTGAATAATGACAGCCTAAACAGTCATATCAACAGCCTCCACAATTCCCTTAGCAACTACAAAATGATTTCAGGAGAAAAAAACCGATCCTATCAAGAATATACACACCACGCTCACTGGCTTCATAATCAACTCCTTAAACCTGTTTTAACAGACAAGACTAACCTTAATAACTTAATTATAGTTACAGATGGCGAATTGGGCCATTTGCCTTTTGAAACCTTTTTAGTAGAGCAAGCCCCTAAACAAATAATTGATTATAAATCTTTGCATTATCTTGTTAAGGACTACAACATCTCTTACAACTACTCTGCTACCTTATGGAAAGAAAATATAGAGGCTCCTACACCTAAAAACAATGGTCAGATTTTGGCTATGGCTGCAAACTATGACATTAAACAGAGTCCTTCTATACTAAAAAACAGACTTCTGGTTGACCAAAAAATGCGCTCTATACTAAATCCACTTCCTGCTGCTCACAAAGAAGTGGAAACCTTAATGGAAAAGTATCAAGGCTTTTTTGCATTTGATACCCTTGCCTCTGAGAAAACTGTCAAAGAAAAAGTGAGTGACTTTGCTGTTTTGCATTTTGCTACACATGGGCAACCTGATCACAAAAACCCTGAACTTTCTTGGTTAGCCTTCTCTGAAGATAATGATCCTATTGAAAATAATTTTTGGCAGGCTCATGAAATTGCTAAAATTCAACTTCATGCTAACTTAGTAGTACTTTCTGCTTGTGAAACGGGTTATGGTATATTTGAAGAAGGTAATGGTATTGCTTCTTTAGCTCGTGCATTTATGTATGCAGGTTCTCCTGCCCTTATTGTTTCGCTTTGGCAGGTTAATGATCAAGTCACTTCTATTATCATGAAAAATCTCTATGCCAATCTTGCTGAAGGTATGAAAAAAGATGAAGCACTTCGTCAAGCTAAGTTACAGTATATGAAATCTGCCAAAGGTATTGCTGCACATCCAGCCTTTTGGTCACCTTTTATTATGATGGGAAATACAGAGCCTGTTTCTATTAAAAAGAAAGGTCTTGATACTTTGCCTTGGATAATTGGTACTGGTGGGCTACTTTTATTAGTGTTAGGAGGTTTGGCTATTCGTAAATATAGACAGAAAAAAGAAGTCGCGTAGGGAAAAACTATGACAGTAGATTATTTTTCAAAACCATTAACTAACAACTATGAGTAACTTAACTTATCTAAAAAAGCGGGTAACTTCTAATCATTTACACATCAGGCAAAATGCTATTGAGGATTTTAAGTTTTTTAGATTAGAAGACACACTCCCCTTTTTAGAGGACTTAGTTATTGATAGGAATCAATATGTTCGACAGACTGCATTAAATTTTATGCTTTCTCAAAACCAAAAGGCATACCTCCCTCTATTTGAAAACGCATTGGATGACCAAGAAAGCAGATGTAAAGAACTAGCAACTAAGGGAATTGAGCAATTAAATGCGACAATATTAGATGCCGAAGTAGAAGAACTTTGTTTAATCCTTCTTTCTGATCAGAAATCAGCTTCAGGCGCTGCCATCAGAAAACTATCTAGAGCAAGATCAACTAAGGCAATACCAGCCTTAACTGATTTGGTAAAAAGACCAGTTCCCAAAGGTGGTTTTGATTCAAGAGCTAAGGCAATTTCGGCGCTTGGGCAAATTGGCGATAAATCAGTCTGTCCTTTTTTATTGGAGTTACTCAAATCCCCTCCTATTATTGAGCAAGGTAATTTGAAAGGTGAATATTATTTTATATCCATAATTATTGCATTACTAAAACTTCAAGAAACAAGCTTAGCTGAGCGAATAGCTCCTTATTTATACCATAAATCATCTCTCATCAGACATGCTGTTGCACAGACTTTATTTGCATTAGATTGGCAACCTTCCGATGTTCATCATACTATCTTACTTTTTATCATTGAAGATGATTCAGAAGCTATTGTTTCGTTGGGTAACAGGGCTATTATACCTATTCAAAACATCACAAAAAACAGCTCCTTTTGGGCCTACAAAACACTAATGCTTGCCCTTGCTAAAATTGGTGAGCCCACTACCTTAGATTATATCTTAAAATGGTTATTTGAACCTTATTTTATTTTCCATAAGAAAGAAACTATAGAAGAGCTGGCCTCTTCTTTCTCAGTCCTTTTTGGTGACGAAGCCAACACTATTCTGTTGGCAGCATCTTTTATTGATAGACAAAAAACAGAGGACACAGGCACCTCTTGGTCTTACCAATACACTCTACAAACAGCGATTGAGGCTACAATTGCTCTAAAAAACAAAAACAGTGTATTATCCCAAAAAGCCCTAAGTTATGTTTCTTCAAAAAAAAATGTATCCTTAGAGTCCTATGTAGTTGACAGTGAATATATGTCCACTAGCAATAGCATTGATTTTTCATTTCAAGAACAATTTGATGTACTTAACACTTAATTTCCTTTTTCAAGATCAAAACATTTATAATTAGTAGGTTCTTAATTCCTTTTTCAGCACCTTTAACAATCTAGATAATATCATAGAATAAAACTTCTATTATAAATCAATAAAATTGCCAAGCAATTATCTAATTTTCACAGCTTGAATAGTTAGTCCAATACTTGTCAAAATTAAATCATTATTATAATTGATAAACAAGTATGCAAGCTACTAGCCAAAAACCAACTCAATTATTACTTTTTGTGATTGCTCTAGGAATCTGGGGCCTTTTTCTCCAAAATCTTGGAGTTATTCCTGTACTACAAACTGTCAATGTCTCTCATATCACAAGTGGCCAAGTTGGCGTTTATGGTACTGTTACTGTTGAAAATGAAGTGGGTGTAGACATCAAAAAAATAAATGGTTGGAATGCTGCTAACTACAACGAATACAGCTTAGAAGGCTATGAGTTTCACTCTTTAGGAATACACAACAATATAGAGGACTAATCCTTTCCTAAAAGTTCATCCGTTGAATTCGCATAGCATTCAGAATAGCCAATAGAGCTGGCCTCCCACATTGTTACCAAGTCAACAGTTCCAAGTATTATTACTAATATAGCTTGGGCTGCCGACCTATTTCTATACCCATCGGTATTTTTTATAATTTCTCATCTTGAGTTTTGCAAAAACATAATTCTATTAAGTAACAAGCAAGCTGTTTTTATTCAGAATTCTCTATTTTTTTCTATTTTTAGAAAAAGGAACATTCATATGAAAAAAGAACATCAAGAAATACTTGACTTAATAGCAACCTACCTAGAGAAACACCCAAGTCAACGGTTTGGACAGGCTCTTTTGAATCTAAGAATTAATGAGTTTAAAAACATTCAAAATCCTGAGAAAGAAAATTACCAACTAAGGGATATTCATAACGATGCAGACAGCAAAATCATCAAACGAATAGAAAAACAATTAGCTTGGTTTGACCAACAATCAAACACAAAAAGCTAAAAGATAGAGTTATTATACACAAGTAAAAGAAGATTAACCAATGGCATCAACTTCTGCCCAACAATTAGATGATCTGCTCAAAAAGTTTGAAGAGCACCCTAATGATCTTGACCTGATCAATGCCATTGCTATTGGCTATTTCGAAAATTATGCTAAAAAGAAAGACAAGGAAGATTACGATTTTTTTGAAAAGGCTTATCTCTTAGAAAAAACGGTTAAATCCACTCATAATTTTGCTTGGTTTCTATATTTTGAATGGTCTGAAATTGAGTGGCGATGGAATGAGGATTTAGCGATCCCAAAAGCACTTTCTATTCAAAAAGAATGCTTGGAGTTAAATCCTAAATCATTCTATCCTTATTACCAATATGGTTATATGCTAATGGCTGATGGGGATTATAAGGAAGCTATACCCTACTTAAGGCAAGCCATGAGAATCGAAAACCGAAGAGATATTGAACACAACTTGGCTTGTTCTTATTTTCAGTTGGGAGATTATGACATAGCCAAAATTTATTTCAGTAATGCTGCCAAGCGTTTTGATTTAGAAAACAGAAGTTTATTCAATCTTGCTCTAACCTTATTCAAACTTGGACAGTATAATCAACTACAAGAAATTGCTGATGATCTTTTTGAGATGATCGAACGAAATGTGCATAAAACAGTCAGTGGCTATGAAGTAGCTATTCTATATTTTTTGATAGAGGATTACAGTAAAGCTACTGCTGCTACCCTAAAACAAGGAGTGAGTGGTATATGCCTTTTTGATTGGCCAGCATTATCCTTTGTCTTAGCACAAACTGATAAAGACTTATGGTTAGAAATTATTCAAGACGAAATAACAGATCGCAAAAAATGGTTGGATGAAATCCAAAATAACCATGAAGATTGGGAGGACCTTTCTACAGAAGAAAAACAAACTCGATCAGAGGAATTCAGAGTAGAAATAGCCTCCAGAGAAAAAGCGATACAAACTGGCATGGGCAAACCTCAATTAGACATTAATCATTATCTTCGGATAGAATATTGTAGTTGCTTACTTTTTGACTGCAAAAGACACAAAAACAAAGCTGATGATCAGTAAACTGGCTATTGATATTAACTGTGATATGGGCGAAAACTATGGACAGTTCAAAGCAGGAGGGCAAGACAATGCTCTTTTTCCTTTTATCAACTCTTGCAATATAGCCTGTGGCTTTCATGGAGGCGACCCACTCACTATTCAACAGACTATAGAATCTGCTCTACAACATAATTTGCGAATAGGTGCACACCCCTCCTATCCTGATTTAGCAGGATTTGGTCGCAGAAATATGACTATACCAAAAGCTGAGCTAAAAGCTATTATTAAATACCAAGTTGCTGCTCTCAAAGGCATGGTTGAAAGTTTAGGAGGAAGCTTAAGCTATGTAAAACCACATGGAGCCTTATACAATCAAATGGCTAAAAATAGAGCCGAAGCTAAAACAGTGATTGAAGCTATTCAGGAAATAGATAGCAGTCTAGCTCTAATGGGATTAGCAGGTAGTTCTTTGGTAGAAATCAGTAAAAAAATGGCTATAGAATTTATAGCCGAAGCTTTTGCTGATAGAAGGTATGAAGTAGATGGAAAACTTCGTTCTAGAACATTAGAAAATGCTATTTTGCATAGCCCTCAAGAAGTAGCAGACCAAGTTCAGTCTATTCTAGAAAATCAAATAGTTTATAGTTTAGATGGTACAACGGTTCCTATTCATGCTCAAAGTATTTGCATACATGGAGACAATCCACAAGCATTGGCCATTCTAAAAGCAATCCGTAACTTATGAATATAAGGTCTTATGGAGATACTGCTCTGCTCCTTAATTTTGAACAAAAAATTAGCCCTAACATCAATGCAAAGGTAGTTGCTTGGAATCAGGCTATCCAAAAAGCTAATATCTCAAGTGTTGTTTATACTATACCTGCCTATTGCTCATTGACCGTAGTTTTTGACCCTGTTCAAACTAATCATCAGCAACTTGCAGAGCATATCAAATCATTGGAACTGCCTAAAAATTCAGCCATAACAGCTAAAACACATCAAGTTCCTGTCTGTTATGAGCAACCTTATGCCCTAGATATACAAGAGGTTGCTCAACAAACAGGCTTGGACCACAAAGAAATCATTCAAATTCATACACAAGACACCTTTCAGGTCTATATGCTAGGCTTTTTACCAGGCTTTGCTTATATGGGTAAATTGCCCAAAGAGCTATATTGCAGACGAAAATTAACGCCACGCCCCAAAGTACCTGCGTGTGCAGTTGGGTTGGCAGGTCAACAAACAGGAATATATCCATCTGTAGCTCCTGGAGGCTGGCAAATCATTGGTCAGACACCTATTCCTATTTTTAATCCTAACAAAGAACAACCTTTTCTATTTAGTGTAGGAGATAGGGTGCAGTTTCAGGCTATTAGTCAACAAGAATTTGAACAACTATCAATAGTTTACCAAAATGGCTACTAAACTATACTTTCAACGTAGTGGATTACAAACTACCATACAAGATATGGGACGTTTGGGCTACCAGAACAAGGGAATTCCTGTAGGTGGTACTATGGATAAATCTTCTGCTCAAGCAGCTAATTGGCTAGTTGGAAACAACTCTAATTCTCCCCTTTTAGAGGTGACTATATTAGGGCCTAAAATAGAAATAGAAGGCCCTTGTCAAATTGCTATTACAGGTGCAGACCTAAGTCCTACGATAGATGGGCAAGTTATTCGAATGTATCAAACTATTAATATCCAAAAAAAAGCAACACTAGCTTTTGGAAGACTAAAAAATGGTTGTAGGGCTTATTTGGCAGTTGGAGGTCAATGGCAAATACAGCCTTGGCTAGGTAGTTATAGTACTGCTACTAACAATGGAAAAATGTTGACTCCACATAGTTTTATTAGAGAAAAAAGTCAGCTAAGCATTTTACCTAACATTCCTATTTCAGTACGAAATATTCCAATAGAAAAACAGCCTAAATTCAATTCTAGTCAACGAATCCGAGTATCTAAAGGCCCCGAATTCAATCTATTTTCCGCTTATAGTATTGGGCATTTTTTTAGTCATGCACACCCAATAAGTCCACAGTCAAACCGAATGGGTTATCGTTTAGATTCTAAACTTATTGATTTTGAACCTAAGCAGGAATTGATCTCTTCTGGAGTGATTCCAGGCACTATTCAAATCTCCAATTCTGGACAGCCTATTGTACTAATGAAAGATGCCCAAACAACAGGTGGTTACTATCGTTTGGGTAATGTATTTAGCGAAGACTTAGATCGTTTAGCACAGCTAAAACCTGGTGATTCTATTTGGTTTTCATTAGAATAAGGGTTTGTTTCTATGCCTTTCATCTAACTCTTAACATTCCTTGTTTGTAACTTTTTTTGCTATATTACATTAATGTACAACTTTGATAGAGCTCGATATATACTTATGTCAAGCATCAGAAGATACAAGATGTTGCACATAACCTTTATTCTAATTTTTGATTATTAACTCTTGGTATATCTACCCCAAACTTTGCACATATATGGACCTTATTGCATTTGCTTCTATTGGTTTTGTTTTTTGGATTCCTTCTTTTTTTTTATTGAGATGGGCTCCTTTTCTTAAAAACTTTCTCCCTGCCTTTATTATTTGTGCAATAATTGTATCTATGGTCGTAGTTGATGGTTCTTCTGGCGGCTTTTACATGGGTTTTTTAGCTATTTGTGCTATTTCTTTTTTTTGGTCATTAATTCTATTTATTTACAGCTTATCCCAAAGAAAGCATGCTAAGAATATTGAAGATTCTACTCCCTCAAATTCAGGTTCCATTCAAAAGTTTTTGCTTCCTCTAATCGTAGTCCTTTTGTTGTGTATGGCATTCTTTGCTTTTTTTTCCTAATTAGGATATTTTTTTACAGCATTGTTACAGAACAAAACAAGTAAGATGGTAATGTTTCACTCCACTAATAAATTAGCTTATGAAAACGTTTTTACTAGCTTTTAGCTTGCTTTTTTCAGCCTACACCTCTCAAGCAACTATCCATACTGTACAAGTTTGGGATGGTTATTATCAATTCCTCAGCGCCAATATTACTATTCAGTTGGGGGATACAGTACAATGGTTACCACTTGATCCACCTACAATGGTGCATACTATTACCTCTACTACAGTTCCAACAGGCTCAATAGCTTCATTCAACTATACTTGGCAAGCTCCAGCAGATACATTTTTTCAATTCATTCCAGATGTAGCAGGTGTTTACAATTATGAATGTACACCTCATGTCAACTTTGGAATGGTTGGAAGCATTACTGTCCAAAACACAACAACATCGGTCTCCAAAGTTAAATCTAAAGAAGAGGATTTTTATGTTTATCCTAATCCTACAATCAATACCATTCAGTTTAGTAAACTAAACACAATCGAGCAATATCGATTATTTGACATTCATGGAAAAATACTTTTGGTAGGAAAAACAGATGAAGTTCTTGATATTTCAAGCTTTTCAAAAGGAATGTATTGGCTTGAAATTATTGGCGATCGACCTCGTTTGTTAAAAGTAATAAAACGATAAGACCATCTAAAACAAAACCAAGAGTCATTCCTTTCTAAGGCTGACTCTTGGTTTTAAATTTTCTATTTCATAGTTTTCAATTCAAAATATTGAACATTAATAAGCGCATCAGTCCTTTATGCAACGACAAGAGTACCCCTCTTCCTGTCCGGTTGAGCTCCTACTCACTCCTGGATAACCTTCGCAAAAAGTTCGTCTCCGAGCAGTATTCCCCCCCCCTATAAGAGAGAGTTCAGGATCTTGGGGTATATCTGTAGAAGACCAAAAAAAAGCACACGCTCCTAGGTTATAAAAAGTACCCTCAGCACGGCCACTATTAGTATAGCGACTTGGACTATATTGCCCCGCAGGAAATGCATTAAACCCTAAAACGACAACACCTTCACCTCTATTGTCAAATCCTGTATTCCATCCTCTCATGGATTTCATCCCTTTTCCGTGTCTACCCCTAAGTGCTATTGCTTTCCTAAGATGAGGTTCCATTCCATGAGCCATTTCTAAAACATTCCACTCTGCATCAGAAGGCAAATGCCAGCCATTTGGGCAAAGTCCCTGTACTCCACTGGGATTTGAAGAACTAGAACTATCTCCATTCATTAGTGTTCCCCAATCATATAATCGCCCATAGGTTTTAGATGGATTGTCTGGATTTAGCATAGAACCAAGTACATTATAACGAAGGTTTTCAGCCATCCATACTTGGTCTCCAATTTTAACAATACTATAAACTTCGCCATCTCTAGAATCTCTAATAGTATTGGAGTCTTCGATTTCCACTCTAAAAGGAACATTGGTTTTATTATCACTAATAATTGTTACATCATTAGAATTTGGCTCTACTTCTTCATTATTTTTCAAGAAACACCCCCCTACTCCTAACAAAAGGGCTATAAACAATATTTTTTTCATGGCTATGTTATTTTTGGTATTCAGACACTACATCTTCTACAGATATATAATTCAAATTAATTATTCAACAGCCTTCTCTTCTGCCTTTTCGCCAATACTAAAAGGCAATTCTTTTTCACCCTTTTTCCATGTTCCAGTTATACGACAATCGTTGCCATATTTACCCGAAAAAGTCTCACTTATGTTCCCTTCTTTGTAATGGAAAATGGTCACCTCTTTTGTAAATGGATTATAATCTCCAGATACTTCTATAGGCTCCTTGCTACTTGTGTACCAATAAGTTCCATTCAAAAACCCTCCATCTGGATCAATCCCGATTGACTTCATATCGTCTACCATTTTTTGGAAGAGATTTTCGATGTCAAAAAGATCATTATGGTTTCCAGCTATTGGTTCAGACATGCTAATAGGTAATC
>JAAEPD010000605.1 GCA_024222455.1 Aureispira sp. | reverse complement strand
TGGGGCTTTATATTTGTACCAAATAGCAGATAACCAGAAAGATGTAAAAAAGCATTTGCTAAAAGAAAACCTAGCTTTTGACTTTAAGAGTCAATTCCCTGTAGATCCTACAACTATAAAATCAGTAATCGAACGTCAGAAAATAATGATTGATGGTCAAAGTCCTAGTCGATTACTAACGTTTTTTAGAAGCTTAGAGCAAGAAGCAAGTTTGAGTATAGAAAAAGCAACAGATCAACATTTGATGCAATACTTTGATTGGGCAAATGATCCTTCTGTTCGCCAAAATGCGTTTAATTCAGATTCCATTCCTTTAGAAAATCATACTAAATGGTTTTCTAAAAAGATTGTAGAAAATAATGCTTTATTGCTTTATTTTCATGATAATAATAAACCTATTGGACAAGTTCGGTTAGAGTTAAATGAAAACAATCATGCTCAGATTGATTATTCTGTAGATTCTAAGCAGCATAGTAAGGGATATGGAACGACTATATTGAAACTAGCTCTACTTTATGCTGTAGAACATCAGTTTTGTTCTAAGTTTTTTGGAGATGTAAAATCAACTAATATAGCCTCTCGAAAAATCTTCCAGAAACTAGCTTTTGCTGAATCGTTCAATACAGAAAAAGATTATTATACTTATGAATTAGAAATACCTGCTCATGCCTAAAATTATCATAGCCAACTGTAACCCTGTACATATAAAAACTGAAGAGTTTTTAGTCGGAAAATATGATGCTCTTGTGATTAATAAAAAAGGAGAGCTAACCGCTGAATTATTAGAAAGAGAGCAGCCTAGTCATATTTTTTTCTTGCATTGGTCTTACATTATACCTAAAAAGATTTGGAGCAGTTACAATTGTATTGTATTCCACATGACAGATTTGCCCTACGGAAGAGGTGGAAGTCCTTTGCAAAATTTGATCGTTAGAGGTGTTGAGAATACTAAAGTTTCTGCACTTCGTGTAAATGAAGGGCTTGACACTGGAGATATCTTTCTCAAAAAAGATTTAAACCTAAATGGTACTGCTGAAGAAATATTTTTGAGAACAGGTGGTGTGATTAAAGAAATGATTGATGAAATTTTAGAGAAAAATTTAGAACCAATTCCCCAAACTGGAGAGCCAATCTTGTTTAAGCGACGCAAAGCCAAAGATGGAGATATTAGCCAATTGGAGGACTTAGAACAAGTTTTTGATTATATTAGGATGTTGGATGCAGAGGGCTATCCTAAAGCCTT
Source organism: Aureispira sp. (assembly GCA_024222455.1). GTDB lineage: Bacteria > Bacteroidota > Bacteroidia > Chitinophagales > Saprospiraceae > JAAEPD01. The sequence goes on along the minus strand of JAAEPD010000605.1, from coordinate 26,289 downwards.
TTTAGAAACAGAGCATTTTAGATTAGAGTTTTCGAGAGCATCCCTAAAAAAAGATAATATACTTGCTGATGTTAGAATCATTAAAAAATAAAAGAATCTTACTTGTGGTTGCTCATCCCGATGATGAGTTATTGGGGCTTGGGGCTACTATGCACAAGCTTATTCATGAGCACAACTGTACTGTTCGAGTAATCATACTTGGTGAAGGAATTACTTCACGTTCTGACACTAGAGATACAGAAATATGGAAGCAACAATTAGCTACACATCGTCAAAATATTCTTGATGCACAGGCTGCCATAGGATACCAATCTGTAGGTATTTATGATTTTCCTGACAATCGATTTGATTCTGTAGATTTACTGGATATTGTCAAAATTGTTGAAAAAGAGAAGCAAAGCTTTCAGCCAACTGTTATATTCACACATCATGGTGGTGATGTAAATATAGACCATCAACGAACTTTTGAGGCTGTCATAACCGCAACAAGGCCAATGGCACATGAGAAAGTACAAACAATTATCGCTTTTGAAACGCCTTCTGGAACAGAATGGAGAGCTGCATCAGACCCTAGGCATTTTATTCCTAATCTATTTTTTGCAGTAAGTGAGGCTGATGTTGATGCCAAAATAAAGGGCATGGAATCCTATGAGTTCGAAAAAAGAGAATACCCTCATCCTCGTTCCCCCGAAGCGCTAAAAATTCAGGCTCAACGTTGGGGCGTTGTTGTTGGAAAACCGTTTGCTGAAGCATTTATGTTAATAAGAAATATCAACTAGCACTATGAATACTATAACTATTGCCAATAGACAAATTGGGCCTAATCATACTCCTTTTATTATAGCTGAGATGTCAGGCAACCACAATCAATCCTTAGATAGAGCCTTAGCTATTGTAGATGCAGCAGCTGAAGCTGGGGCTCATGCAATTAAGTTGCAAACCTATACTGCTGATACTATGACAATGAAAGGTGCGCATACTATAGATGATGAACAGTCGCTTTGGCATGGGCAAGAATTGCATGACTTGTACAAATTAGCTTATACCCCCTGGGAATGGCATAAACCTTTGTTTGAAAGAGCAAAAGAGCATGGTATGATTGCATTTAGTTCTCCTTTTGATGCTTCTTCTGTTGATTTTTTAGAGACTCTAGATGTTCCAGTCTATAAAGTAGCTTCTTTTGAGAATACAGATATTCCTTTGCTCAAAAAAGTAGCACAAACTCAAAAACCTGTGATTATGTCTACAGGAGTTGCATCTTTAGCACAAATAGATGAGGCTGTTCATGTGTTAAAAGAAAATGGTTGCAAAGAGCTTATTTTACTCAAATGTACAAGTACCTATCCTGCTACACCAGAGAATACCAATATTCGAACTATTCCACACATGGAAAAGATTTTTGATTGTCCTATAGGCTTATCTGATCACACTATGGGGATTGGGGCAAGTGTTGCTTCAGTTGCTTTGGGAGCATGTGTCATCGAAAAGCATTTTACCTTGAGTAGAGCTGATGGAGGTGTAGATAGTGCTTTTTCGTTAGAACCCTTGGAATTGAAATCTTTAGTTGTAGAAAGTGAACGTGCATTTTTATCCTTAGGTAAGGTTCAATTAAATGTTCAGAAAGCAGAAAAAAACAGTTTGTTGTTCAAACGCTCTATCTATGTGAGCAAAGACTTGAATATAGGTGATGTACTAGCTGAAGATAATGTCAAAGTCATTCGACCAGGATTAGGGCTAGAACCAAAATATTACGAATTAATATTAGGCAAAAAAGTTTCTAAAGTTATAAAAGCAGGCACTCCTTTAGAATGGGAACATATTACTGAAAATAAGGAGTAAACACCTTCTCTATTCAAAATAGTATAGTAGTTATTTCCTGAATTTGGCAAAAGTATCTCGAACCATCTTATTTATATCTTCAGATAACTCTAATTTTAGGATTAAACCTCCAAATAGTAGTGTGAAAATAATAGATTGTACAAAAAAGTTGATGTATACAGAGTTGAAATAAATAAGATAAAAGCTTAGAAAGTAAATACTTAGACAGAGTATTAGGGCGAATACTGTTTCTTTGCTAAATGGGTGTATCTTGAAAGCTCGCCAAACAATAATAACCCTAATTAGTTTTATAAAAAATAGAGATAAAGAAGTAGCTATAGCTGCACCCAATAGTCCCCATTTAGGGATGAAAATAATATTTAGAATAATATTAGCTATAGCTGTAAATAATAAGATAATTAGGTTGTAACGAAATAGTTTGGAATAACTAATAATGATGGTACTAAAACTAGTTAGCATATCAAAAATATATCCTAGTCCTAATGCCAAAATAACATACTTTCCAGGTTCAATTTCAGGCCCTTTAGGATGAATCTCAAAGAGTATTCCGACATTTCCCCATATTAAAGACAAGATAAACAGACCAATTAGAAAAAGATTGATGGAGCCTTTTTTGTACAACTCCTCTATCTTTTTATTATTCCCTTTGGCCGAAAGATCAGCTATTATAGGAGCAGAGATATTATTAAGCATGTGCATTGGGATAGTAATAATAGCGGCTAGTACAAATGCTATAGTATAAATACCATTGAAGGTCAAACCTAAATAGCTAGTGACCATAAATGCATCAATTCGAGTAGAAATAGTAGCTCCTATGAGGTATAATATAGCATAAAGGGCATGTTCAATAGATTCGCGGAGATGCAAATTTATTTGCCCAACCTTTTCTTCTACAGGTTTCTTTTTTTTCCACTGTGTTTTCAAAAACGCCCAATCTATCTTAATAAAGAAGCCCCCTAATACCTTATGAACATACCAAGATAGAACAAGTAAGCGAACTAGAAAATTACCAATAAGCAAAAACATTGCTCCTTTTATTGTAATCCAATCATTGATATAAGCAATGATTGCTAAAGGCAGCACTATCTTGATAAAGAGCTCTGTAATATTAGGAACTGTTAACCGATGATATAGCAAAGCATATTTAGCAAGTATTTCAGAAAGCACCATGATAGGGAACAATACTAATATAACAGGCATATAGTCTAATAACAAGGGAGACTTATCTTGGAATTGTTCGTAAATAAAAGGGCTGAAAAGAAACAAAAGCCCAGTAATGACCAATATTCCAAAAATTGAGATAAGAAATAATAACCCAAGCATTCCATGATGCTCTTTTTCGGCATTGTTGAATAAAGGGAAATATCGCAACATAGATGCACTAAAACCTAGTGTACCTAAAGGAACCAAAAAGGCAGCAGTAGGAATTAAGAATTGGAATAAACCATACAATTCTAATTCAAAAGGATAGATGAAAATGGTGCTCACCATTCCGATCACTACTCCAATATATCTAACGATACTTGCTTTTGCTGCCTGACGTTGTATTACACCCATTAAACTGAATAAATTAAAACTTTAGAGTTTTGTAGAGGTCCAAAAATAAAATATTCTGAGAGCAGTTTTCTCTATAATTGGATAAAGTTTATAAAACGAAAAGTTAAATAAAATATTTTTTTTATAAATTTTACTGATATTCAGTGTGTTGTGGAGGTTGATAGCTAGCTTTTTTCTGTCTATCATGGAAAATCCAAAGACTATTAGTTATCTTAGTAGTAAACAATCTTACTTAAGAAGTTTATAAAACCATGAAATATGAAATATATTAACACTTTATGCACCATTCTTTTAATGAGCATTACTAGTCAAAGTTATGCTCAAAATATTGTAGATTATTACAAGCTATTGTCTGGACATGACCATGATATAGAAATGTATGCACTTACTGAAAAGGAAGGGAAATGGGTTTGCACTAATGCTGATGGGGTAGAATTGCCAGTAACTGTTGATCTAAAAAATCAGTATATAGAAATAACAGAAGATCATAAAGAGCATGGAGTGTTTACAATGCAATTGGCTATGTACACTAAAAAAAGTGGGGAAGATGTAGTAGGTGTAGCAAAAAACATGGAAAATGATTTTGTACATGGAGAAGTACATTTTTTGAAATATAGAAATGGAAAATGGGATGATGTAACAGAGCGTGTTATGCCACAAATTACATACAAAGATTTTTCGGAGCAACAAGATGCTATGGGTATGGTTGCAGCTGCTCCTTTTGACGAAGATTTTAACCACGAATTTGAGTTTGGTTATACATTGCCTCGTTCAGGAAATAGTGCTCAAGCTAATATTGAAACAGCAGTGTTGAAAAACAAGTGCAAGGAAGGAAACCAAAGTATTGATGCTTATTGCAAGGATTTGTCAAATGTAAAATATTCTGCTGTAGACCTAAAATGGGATAGAGTAAAAGGTATTTTCAAAATAGTAGGAAAAAAATAAATTCTGATACCAGAATCAAAAGATATAAAAAGCGTCTCATCATTAATGATGAGACGCTTTTTTTGATTAAGAGGTGTAAAACAGCAGAATAGATGTTTTTATAGCATAGATTTAATGCAAGGAGAACCAATTTTATCAAAATAAATTTAGATATTAGCGGATTCCACAAAATGATTATTTGGGAGTCTACACATAATTTAGTTTTACAATCAAAAAAAGTGAAATCTTGGATTGTAAGATGTTCAAATTATATGGAGAACGTTAAGTTCTAGACTTCTATAAGTTTGCAATCAAATACCTTATGGCAAAGAAAAGTAAACAAAATAAAAGAGCAAAAAAACAAGGAACTAAAGAAACAGCTCCAACTAAACATAAAAAAGTTAAGAAAAAGGTAAGCCCTCCAATAGTATCTAACTATGAAGGGAAACTAAGTTTAGTTATACCATTATATAATGAAAGTGAGAGAGTTCATCATTTAAACAATGCACTTAAAAAGTTTGACGCTGTATGGAAAATTCCATACGAAGTCATTTTAGTAAATGATGGAAGTACAGATGACACCCTTCAGCTGATTAATGATAGCTATGCTGAAACAGAGTCAGAAAAGAGTAGTTATCAAATAATTTCTCTTGAGCAAAACCAAGGCAAAGGCGCAGCACTCAAGGCAGGAGTAGGAGCTGCCACAGGAGACCATATCTTGACCCTAGATGCAGACATGGCTGCACAGCCTACAGAGTTGGTGAAATGGATAAAAGAGTTGCCCAATAATACGTTCCCCGAAGATACTATCTTGATCGCATCGAGAGAGCATGAACACTCTGCAGTGAAGACTGATAAAAAACGTCGTCGCTTAGGTTTGTTTTTTAACTATTGGGTACAGCTACTTACAGGGCTTAACCATAAGGATACTCAATGTGGGTTTAAGTTATACCCAAAGGCTATTGCTAAAGCCTTGTTTGAGCGTATGTCTATCAAAGGGTGGACACATGATGTACAGTTGTTGTATAATGCTGATTTGTTGGATGTTACTATACAAGATATGCCTGTGAAATGGGGCGCAGTAGAAAATTCAAAAATCAATATTTGGGGAGATGGAATCAAAGCAGGATTTGCTGTACTAGGCATTTATTTTAGTACACTATTCAAACATTTCTTTGTACATCCTATCAAAAATAAGAAACTAGAACTAGCAGGACAAGAAACAGGTTGGTATCGATTTGCTTTTGCTGCTACTATCTTAGTGTTGTTGGGGCTAATGCCTTTGCTCAGTTTTGACTATGGGATAACAGGGGATGAAAAGGTACAGCGAGTCTATGGACAATATGTATTAAGTTATTTTGAAAGTGGAGGTGATGATGATAGAGCATTGACTTATAAGAATTTATATTTTTATGGAGGACTGTTTGATTATTTAGCAGCATGGATTCATAAGTATATTTTAGTTGGGTGGGATGTCTATGAAGCAAGGCACTTTTTTAATGCAATTATAGGTGTTTTGATGATGATGTTTGTAGGATTAACAGCTAGAGCTGTGAGCCGAAGTTGGTTGGTTGCTTTGTTGTCTTTATTGTTTATAGTCTTGTCGCCACGTATTTTTGGACACTCTATGAATAACCCTAAAGATATTCCTTTTGCAGCAGGATTTTTACTCACCATATATGGAATGGTCAATTTCTTGAGGCAGCTCCCAAAACCAAGTTTAAAATATATAATGATCCTAATTTTAGGGATAGCCATTTCTATTAATATACGGGTAGGAGGAATTCTCTTAATTGCTTATTTAGGGTTATTTACTGGAATAAAACTCTTATTCACCAAAGAGCTTAGAAAGGTTGGCATTTATGTAAAAATCGCTATTATTGGAGCATTAATCGCCTTTTTGGGCTATTTAGGAGGGATGTTATATTGGCCTTATGGCCGGTTGGCTCCATTCGAAAACCCATTTACATCACTTAGAGAGATGACTAATTTCTCCATCTCTGTACGTATTTTGTTTGGGGGTGATAATATTTGGTCAGATCAAGTTCCCGCATCATATATTCCTACTTGGTTTATGATTACCACGCCTTTGATGGTCTTGTTGGGAGTATTATTGTCTGTAGGGTATGTGATCAGAAAACGAGCAGAAGCTAATTTGTTAGCTATCGGTTTAGTCGTGTTTGTTTGTGTATTTCCTCCTGCTTATGCTATTGCCAAAAAATCTTCATTGTATGATGGAATGCGTCACATGATTTTTGCTTATACCTCTTTACCTATATTAGCTGCAATTGGGTGGAAATGGGTTATGGATATGGCTCAAAAGTCAAAAGGAGCATTGATCGGAGTTGTTGTAGCATTAACTATTCTTAGCTTTTTGCCACTACGCTCAATCTTTGCTAATCATCCATATCAGTATGTATATTTTAATGAGTTGGTAGGAGGAGCTAAAGGGGCTTATAGCAACTATGAAACTGATTATTGGATGACTTCCATGAAAAATCTGTGCCTTTATTTTGAAGAAAATGAATTAAATCTTCAGGATACTGTAACTATAGCAACAAATTGCATGGATCCTGTAGAGCACTTTTTTCATTATGAAAGGAAGGAATATAAGCCTAATATAAAAATAAAATATGTACGCTACAATGAGCGAGAAAAGCATGATTGGGATTATGGAATGTTTTATTATCGTTTTATAGATGACAAATTTATTAAGAATGGAGCATGGCCATCTGATAATGTGATAAAAAGTGAAGATGTAGATGGAGTATCTATAGGATACTTATCTAAGCGTCCTAATAAGAATGGTTATAACGCACAAATAGCTGCAACTAAGAAAAATTATCCAGAAGGAATTAGATTATTAGAAGAGTTAGTTCAGGCAAATCCTAAAAATGAGAGTGCTCTATTGATGCTAGTGCAGTTTTGTGCTCAAAGTGGGCAATGGGATAAAATGAAAACTTATGGAGATCAATTGCTTGCTTTGTCCGATGAATATTCTAATGCTTTGGGGCTTATGGGAGTTTATTATTTGAATACTCAAAATACTCCTAAGGCTAAGGAATTCTTAGAGAAAGCAGTGTTCTATAATTACAAATATACTTTTGGACATTATCATTTAGCACGTATTGCTGCATCAGAGCAAGACTATGTCAAAGCAATGAACCATTTAGAGCTATTTGATGCCAATGGAGGGAAACCTGCTGATGGGTATAATTTAGCTATTAAGATAGCTCAAACTACAAAAGATAATGTTCGCTTGTACTATTTCCAAGCTAAAGTCTTAGGTTCTCAAGGCAAGGCAAATGAATCTTATCAGATGTTAGCAAATTCTTTGGCAATAGATCCTACGTATGCACCTGCTGTCAAGTTCAAGAAACAGTATGATGACCAAATAGAAAAACAGCGGAAAGATGCCTTGCGCAAAAAACAGCAAGAATTGAAAAAGAAATAACTTCAATAACTAAAAACTCCGATAACCTTGTTAGGCTATCGGAGTTTTTCTTTTAAACAATGCGTCCTCGCAAGCCAAGTTCTACCACTTCCAAGTCTTTTATTTTACCTTGGTCAATAGCAAAGCGAACAACTGTTTTTACCTTATGCCAACCATGCTGACCACATGCACCTGGATTGATGTGCAAAAGTTGGTGTTTCTTGTCAGGAATGACTTTTAGAATATGAGAATGCCCACAAATAAATAAATCTACAGGCTGCTTTATCAATTGTTCCCGAATCTGTCTAGGATACCTTCCTGGATAACCTCCAATATGCGTTATCCAAACCTTAAGGCCCTCACATTCAAAGCGTAGATTTTCCTTGCAGCAACGTTGGATTTCTTTATTGTCAATGTTGCCATAAACTGCTCGAAGTGGTTTGAAGTTTTCGAGTTTTTCGATAACCTCCAAACTACCGATATCACCAGCATGCCACAACTCATCACAATCTTTAAAAGCATCAAAAACTTGCTGGTCTAGATGACTGTGGGTGTCTGAAAGTAAGCCTATTTTTATCATATGGGGTGATTATCTTTATAGTTCGTTGAATTTTCGCAAGTGATTGATAATTAACACTAACTATTTTTACAATAAAAGTTGTTAATGATTTGATTATCAATGCATAAGGAGTAGTGTTTTTTTGAGTTTTAGCAAAAAACTCAAAAAACAACGAACTATTATTATCTTAAAAGAAGGAACATAAAAAAGAGATGATTCATTGTATTAATGGATCATCTCTTTTGATATAAATATGCCAATGTTTATTATTCTTGAACAGCAGCTTTAGTTTCTTTGATGTAAGCTTCTATAGCCATAGTCATCGACTTGATTTCCGGACGTTCTGGATTAGGCATTGGTATATCCAATATAAGTCCTTTGTCCAAGATAGATTGCTTAGTTGCTTTTCCATAAGCAGCTATACGAGTATTGTTCTGCTTAAAATTAGGAAAGTTATCATACAAAGAATTTATGCTCAAAGGGCTAAAGAATACCAAGATATCATAAAAAACATCTTCTAAGTCAGATATATCGCTACTTGCAGCTTTATACATCATTGACTCTTTAAAATCAAATTCATTTTCAGTAAGAAAATCAATAAAATTTTTCTTTCCTAAGTTGGAACAAGGAAGTAAGAATTTCTCTTTCTTTCTATGTTTTAGCAAAGCTGGTTTTAAGTCTTGCAAAGCACGTTTGCCAAAAAAGACTTTTCGCTTTCTATAAACAATGTGTTTTTGTAGGTACAGAGCAATAGCTTCTGATGTACAAAAGTACTTCAAGTCAGAAGAAACCTTATAGCGCATATCTTCACAAAGGCGGAAAAAATGGTCAACCGCACTTTTTCCCGTAAGAATAATAGCCGTGAAATTTTCAAGGTTAATCTTTTGCTTTCTAAATTCTTTAGCTGTTACGGCTTGAACTTCAGTAAATGGTCTGTAATCTATATTGATACCATATTTACTAATAAGGCGATCGTAAGGTGCCTGATTATTTTTGGTAGTCATTTGAGTTACAAGTATACTCTCTACTTTTTTTAGACGTTCTTTTGCTTCTGTTGACATTCAACCTTATTTAGGTTATAAAATGGATAATAATTTTAGTAAAATCACAATAGGGGCGATTTCATCGGTGCAAAGGTAAACAAAAAAATGGAACTTGTGAAATATAATTACGTCACTAACAGCCGTTAATGTTCTAACACATCTGTAAAGGTACATAAGGCCTATCGAAAAAATAGATGCATAGAGCGTAATGTTCTGTAAGGCAGGAGGCGCATAGGCCAATAAAAATAAGGAAGGAATAAGTCCAAATGCCAATACTTTATTGTGATTAGCAATTAGGAAACTATAGAAATTAAGTTCTGGTTGATAAGGTAGAACTTGTCCAATTAATTGTAATTGAATGTTTTTAGCTAAATAAAGACCTCCTACACCCAATACAAATAAGGCATAAGCAGCAAAACTATTGAGGGCAATATTAGGAGCAAGTTGTTGAGTAGCTAAGTAGGCAAAACTCCCCATAGTGAAGGCAAATAAACTATGGTTGGCAATATTAGACGCCGAAAAAGGCATATGTTGTTCTCTGTGCAGATTTCCTGCAGCAGTAGCATTTACAAATGCTTGGAAGGTTTTGGTTACACTACTTTTGTAAGCCGATAATATTACAGCCATAAAAGCGACAATGCCCAAGAGTACTAAAAACAACCAATTAGATTGTTTAGAGGATTGTAGGTTTTCGGCGCTAAATAGTTTTTTTACATTAGAGCTAAAGTTTAATCCTGTGTTTTTTTGTTGTTGAGTTTTTTGTTGAGAACGCTCACTCAATAATGCAAAAGGATTATCTGACTCATCTATATCAAAAATATTATTGACATAAAACTTACGCTCAATTTTTTGTGGTGCAAAGAGCTCTAACTTAGTTGGTGCAATTAGAGTCGTTTTGACAATATCTTCGTGTGGTCTGAAAAGTGGTGAAAATCCAGAAGTACTGGCAGGTTGTTTTTTTACCTGCTTACTAGGAGTATTGGCGTTGATATAAGGATTAGAATCATCAGCCAATAAATTATCCTTTGGTTGAGCCCACACCAAACTAAGTGTTGTGCACAATAGCACAAACACCAATACAATTTCTTGTATAGTTTTGCTAGTATAGTTATGTATGTAGGTCAAAAAAAGTCACGGTTTTGCACAAATCTAATAAAAACTCTCTTATTCTTCAGTATTAGGAGCTTTTAAAATATAAAATGTTGATAATCAAATAACTATTATTAAAATGATTTTTAACTAAATAGTTGATTATCAGTAGCTAATATGAGAGGGGCTCTAGCTAAGGAATGTTACTTATTACACAGTATAATAAATATAAATAAAAAAACTATCATAATTTTGTAAAACTACTCGCATTTACTCTGTTTTTAGGCTAATTTTGCAAGCAACAGATTATACAGCATAGAATATAAATAGCCCATTAATATGTCACTAATTTTGGACACACCTATAGATGAATTAAAAAAAAGCTTGGTAGATAAAGACGAAGCTAAAATTTTGAGTATTCTAGAAGCATTAGAGCCAACTACCAAACAAGCCATCTTACACGCACTTCAAATAGAACTTTCCTTGCTTTCTGTTTTGCATAGCGATGAAAATATCCAAAATAAAAGTAGAGAGATTTTAGGAGAGATGAGTGTTGATTTCCAAACTGTAGAGCAAGGTTTTGCTATTTTCAAATCCATAGTAGAATATTATCCATGGATGGGCGATTACAAAGACTTGCAAAGACAAAATTTTGAACAGTTTAGAACGATTAAAGATCATTATGAAGCTTGTCTAGTTCAATCTCCTGTATTTGTAGAGTTATATTTAGACTTAGGGCGGAAGCTTTATATGTTGTTTGATCTGATAGATGAGGCTCAACTCTGTTTTGAATCTATTATCAGCTATGATCAAAAAAATGATGAGGCTTATTATGCTTTAGGTCGAATTTTTGAGCGAAAGCACCAATACGATCGAGCCTTAGCACATTATGAGCGTTGTATAGTAGAGAACCCTGAAAATATGTATGGATTACTCCAAATCGGAGCCATTAAGGTTAGTGTTTTTCAAAAATACAATGAGGCTATTTATCATTACAACAAAGCTGTAGAAATCGACCCTTATGCTGCCGAAGTTTATGTGCGTATAGCAGAAGCTTATTATGCTCAAGAAGATATTCCAAGGACTAAGCAATTTATAGAAATAGCATTGGGTATCAATGAATTTCATGAAGAGGCTCTTAACTTATTAGGGACAGTACAATGGAAAAGTGAAAAGAATTTTGAAAAGGCAATTGAAACCTATGAAAAGGGGCTAGACCACCTAATGCATGGAGATAGTGGTTTGTTGTTGGGCAGTCTAGGAGAGTTGTATGCAGTCTATCTTTCTGATCAAGAAAAAGCTAAATTATACTACGAAAAAGCATTAAAAGCAAAGCCTCAACAGCCTAAAAGAGTTAGACAACTAGTGGCTTTGCTCAATGAGTTTTATCAGGATTATGGAGCAATAGAAGAGTGTTTTGAAAACTACCTACGTGTAGAAAAAAACGATGCAAGTATGTATGCCGAATATGCAGAGTTTTTGGTTACCTATATGCATAATTATGAATTTGCCAATGAACAGGTAGAGTTAGCGCTAGCCCTAGATGCAGAACAGGATTTAGCATTGCGTATCAAGCATCAGATAGCAGATTATTTAACTCCAGAAGAGGAGATAGATACAGATACAGATGAAGATTGGGATGATGATGACGACGATGATGATGATTTTGTTGGTGGAGGTGCTGCTGATAGTGATACTGGACCAGTAAGTGACTCTTAATGTATTATAATTTCTTGATTAGCTCTTTAGCTTGGATCCCATAAACTGTATCTTTTTCTAGATTTTTTAGCAAAGGAATCGCTTTGTCTTTATTCTCTTTTTGAATATAACTTAGGGCTAAATACCATTGAACTGACGTTAAATCTTGAAATTCTTCACTTTGGTTAAGCGAAAATAGAATATTTTGAGCTTTATCGGATTCTGACAAACCTAAATAGGAAATTGCAAGGTAGAATTGAATATCAGTCTTTCTCCATTGGTCTTCTCCTGAAATCAAATACTGTTCAAAGATAGGAATGGCTAGTTCTAGGTTCTTATTATTATAAAACTCCATCCCTTCTTGTAATTTTGCAATAGCTTTTTTGTCAATAGGTTTAAAACCTGTTGCGTTTAATTGAGTATTTATTTCTTGTCCTATCTTATCAGGATAAAGAGCAAACTCTTGTTCAAAAAGGGTTGGTGTCGAAAAAAATAGAAAATAACTCCCTATACATAATATTAAAGTAATACTCGCTGCAATAGCTATCCATTGAGTAGTCCATTTTTTAGCAATGGAAGGTTCTGTCGGAGGAGCTAGCTCATCATAAATATTATCAAAAAAACCTTTGTCTTTTAGGTTAGAATGAGTGTTTTTTATAGCATTTTTTAAATTTTGTTGGGCATCTGTTTTTATGCCACCAATTATAGTTTTGTCTAGATTGTTGCTATAAAAATCTGCAAAAAATGATTTTTCTTTTAGGGTTTGATGAGTCGTTTTTATTTGCTCCTTCAACTTAGCTTTTTCTCCTAACTTAATAGCTTCTATAGTAGTAGCATATAGTTTTATTTCTTGTGCATAGCTGGCCTCTTGCTCTATTTTTTGAGCAACTAGTTGAGCTGTTGACTTATCTAAATCACCGAATAAGTATTGCTCAATAAGGTCAATATCATGAAAATCGATCATAAGGGCTTATCCGATTTTGACTTTAATTCAATCGCTTTCTTTAGATATTTAAGACAGTTAGCTTTCTTTTTTTTTGTGTATTTAGGACTATAGCCTAAAATGTCTGCAATTGATTGCAATGAGAAGCGATCAAAATAATATAGTTTTAGCAGTTGTTTACATTCCTCTTTCCCAAAAGAGTCTAAAGTTTGCATAGCTAAAATCAAAAGTTCTTGATTTAGATCCTCTTCCTCTTGTTCAATAGAAACATCTGGTAGCTTTTCTTGTATCTCATCTACAACTAGAGTATAAGGTTGTTTGCTTTTTTTGTGTAGTTGTTTTAGCCACAATTTTGAAGTGATGGCATATAAGTACGTCGATATTTTGCAACTAAGCTCAAAATTGGGTTCTCTTATTTTTAGCAAAAAGATGTATAAAGCTTCTTGAAATATATCTTCTGCATCGTTTCTGCTGCCATTGTTTTTGAGCACCAAATTAGCACAACTTTTAAATGCTAAGTAGTACAACTTTTCATAAGCCTGCTGATTGCCTAACTTGAGTTGTTTAAGCAAGTCTTCCATGTACTATAGTTGCTGCTATTTGATTAAAGAATAGTAGCAAAACTACAAAAAAGGAATTGATAAAAAAAGAGTAATTGCTTCAAGTCAATTACTCCTCTTGGATTATGCTAAAAATTTATTCTCTGAACTAATAACTAAAAAAGGTAAACCAAAGATGATGACTAATCCCCCTAGTGATAGAATAGGAATAGTCAGAAACAAAACAATGGTAGGAACTTCGAGTAGCACTAAAAAAGCAATAAACATTGCTAATAAACTAACTACTATAAGTCCAACAGTGATACCTGTTTTCATACTCTAAATATTATTGGGTGATCAATATTTTTCCTCTAGCTTTTTTATTATCTGCTACTAATGTATAGAAATAAGTCCCTGTAGGAAGCCCTGTTAAATCTATTTGCTGGTTATATTCACCAGGAACAGATGTTTCGAGGTTACTAATCAGTTTTACGGTTTTTCCTACTATATTGCTGATCAGAATAGTTGTTTTAGCTGGTTTTTCTAACTCATAATGAATGTTGAATTGACCATTGTTAGGATTAGGGTATACATCCAAATAAGAAATATTGTCAGGCAAGTTCTCTACAGGGTTTTGAGTAGGCAATTGTTGAACAGGTATAGTCCCATCAGGCCCTGTTCCTTGATTATACTTTAGGCCTTTTTGATATGCTCCATTGTAATATAAATAGCCAAATAAATAATAATTGCCTGCAGCAAGATTAGAAGGGATGTCAAAAATAGTGGTAGTTCCAGCATAAGACCCTGCATTAAAACTTTGGGTTAGTATTATTTCCTTTTTACCAACTAATTGATAGTTTGTGCCTTGTGCATCTGTAGCTAAGTCCCAATATATAGTAATGGTATCTCCTATGTCTGCATCTATTGTACTATTATTTTCTACGCCAATTTTAACTTCAATGTAGTTTTCTTCATCTATTTCGCTATACACATAGGCTATTCCTGTAGGGACATTGGTAGACTTGAATACAAAGCTTTGGGCAACTGATCTATGAGCTAGAAAATTGTTTAGTATTAGAACTAAAGATGCTAATAAAATTTTTTTCATGATGAATGATTATTTTTTAATAAAGTAAATAAGAACCTCTTGTTCTCTATATTTGCCCTCGTATATTCTAGTAATAGAGAAAGGGAACCACTAACTTTTAATTTTTTTTAAAAAAAGATAGAATGCAATGTTTTCGATTGTTGTTGTGTTTGCTGAGTTGCTTGGCTACAGAAAAAGGGATAGCACAATATTATCCTAAACTAGATAGTCTTGTACAAGATGCTAAAAATCAAAAACTAGATAGTTTAATCATTAGTAGATTAGAACATGTACAGCAGGAGGCTCTAAAAGATCATGGGAGATTAGATACTATTTATTGGCACTATACTTACCAAAAAGCCCAGTATATTCAAGAGCACGAAAGATATGAAATTGCTCTTTTGATTTATGACACACTATTGCAAAATATAGACTCTAGCCAATATCATTATTGGTGTGCTAAAAGCTTGTATAACCAAGCTTTGTGTTCTTATCGAGTAGGGCAGCAAGAACAATCTTTTGAGTTATGGAAGCAATGTTATGCACAGCTTAATCAAGCAAATGCTTGTCCTAATGATCTCTTATGCCTCAAAGTGACTATGGATTTAGCTATAAAACTAACTATCATAAATGATTATGACAAAGCTTTGAAATGGAATAAAAAAGCTTTGGATGTAGCTAAAACTGCATATGGAGACAGCTCTAAATATTATGCCTTTGCTGTGAAATATTATGGCGAAATTTTTCTGGATAAAGGAGAATATACTCAAGCAGAAAAGCAACTGAAAACAGCATTAACTATTTATAGAAAACTATATAGCGAAAAGCACCCTCATTATATTAGTGCATTAGCAACACTAGCTTCTGTCTATCAAAGGCAAGGTGATATTATTAATGCAAAATCATTATTTCAAGACATAGAACAAGTTATTAGAAGAGATACTAACCCTAATAAAAATATACAACAGTTATTAGCCTTTAATGAGGTTATTGCTTTCTACAAAAAAATAATCTATGAGTCTTTAGTAAATCTGACAGATACAATGAGCTTAGCTTATGGGAGTAGTATAGAGGCCTTAGCAGAATTGTATTACACCCAAAATGATTTTGAGAAAGCTAGAAAGCTGTATGAACAAGTATTGAGGATATATAAGAAGCATTGGGGCGAAAAAGATACTGATGTGGCAACTATGAAATTAATGCATGCGCAAACATTGAGTCGGTTAGAGCAGTACGAGCAGGCTACCTCTATTTATCAACAAGCTTTAAAAACAATAAAAAAGAAATTAGGAAAGAAGCATAAAGCGTATATAGAGGGTGTTTATGGTCAGTTGTCAAACAAAATCAACCAATCTAGTTATGAAGAAGCAATACCTCAATATAAAGAGTATCTGAGATTGACATGGAATCGTTTAAATAATTATCAAAATTATCTGTCTGAGCAAGAACAATTAAGTTATTTGTCCAGTCTTGAAGATCGATATCATATGTTTTATTCTTTTGTACTAGATCATAATAAGAACTATCCCTCTTTAACTTATTTGGCAGCCCAAAACAGTCTACAATTCAAAGCAACTTCCTTAAACTATAAAAGAAGACTCAAACATTTTTGGTCTAACAATACTCAAGATAGTTTGTATAGAACTTATCAAGAATGGGTGAACCTTAATTATCAACTAGCATCAATTTATACAGAAACAGAAAATAAAGAGAAAGTAGATTCTCTAACTAAAGTAATTTACGCTAAAGAACGAACATTAGTGACTAAAGCAGGCACTTATGCTAAAAATTGGAAAAAACTAGAAAATCCCACTAAGGTTTGTAATAAACTCCATAAAAGGTCGGTGGCTATAGATTTTGTAAGGTTTAGATATTACAAAACGCTTTATACTAGTTCCGATACAGTATATTATGGAGCTATTATTTATACAGAAGATAGCAGTGCTATTCAATTTCTCTCCTTATGTTCTGAAAAACAGCTGATCGCTATATTCAATAAAAAGATAACAGATAGTGGTAATAACTTTGTAACTAATGCAAGTTTACAAGAACAATTGTATCAATTAGTTTGGCAGCCTCTAGAAAAAATTATTGGAAATAGAAAAGAAATGCACCTTGTTTTGAGTGGGTTATTACAGCAATTACCATTTGAGTTATTGAAAGTATCTTCTACTAAGAGTTTAATGGATAATCATCAAATCCACTATTACAATAGCCTTAAAGATTTTGTATTCAAAGAATCATTTATACCTAATTCCCAAAAGCGAGCAATACTTCTAGGTGATATTCAGTTTGACACAGATAGTTTGAGTTTGGCCAAAAGAGCTATTCCTAATCAGTGGTTATCTCAACGAGCCTTGCCTAAAGGAGATAGCTTACGAAATAGTTATTTTACAAAATTAGCTGCTACACAAAAGGAGGTAGAAGGAGTACAGAAATTGCTTGAGGCTAAAAACTGGAAGGTCAGTACAAAAACTAAAACACAAGCGACAGAAGAGTTTATAAAAACAGAGGCAGAAGCCTTAGTACCTAATGTCTTACATTTAGCTACACATGGATTTTACCTAAAAGAACAAACAGTAAAAGAGAGACAGAGTTCAAAAATCTATCACTTACTTCAAAACTCTCAAAATGTCTTAATGCAATCAGGTTTGGCATTAGCTGGGGCTAATTATGTTTGGCAAGGACATGCCCCCATAAAAGGTGTAGAAGATGGTATACTAACTGCTTATGAGGCTACTCAGTTAGATTTGCACCAAACAGATTTAGTGGTGCTGTCTGCTTGCCAAACAGGGCAAGGAGAAATCCATGATACTGAAGGTGTAATGGGTTTGCAACGAGCATTTAAACAAGCTGGAGCTAATAATCTAATAGTTAGTCTTTGGCCTGTTTCTGATCAAGTTACTGCTGAGTTAATGTTGTTGTTTTATAAAGAATATGCTAAAGGAAAAACAGCATATCAAGCTCTAAAAACAGCTAAAAATAAGATTCGTAGAAAATATAAAGCACCATTTTATTGGGCAGCTTTTGTCTTGATCGAGTAGTTTTTTTTTGTTAATGTGATTCTATTGCCCACTCTACTATTTTCAAATTTTTTATCTGAAAAGCCTGATGAGTCTGAGGATAACTAATAACCTCTCCATTTTTTAGAACATGGCCATAAAAAGGAGCTTTTTTATAAGCATTTTGGAGTTGCTCTATAGAGGAGCCAATCTCGATGTTTTGTTGAGTCTGTAAGGATTTTTTATGGATTCTTTGCAGCCACCAATATTCAGGTTCAAATGTACCCTCAATTTCCAGACAACTTAACTTAGACTTAAGGAGTTTTTTATGATGTAATTTGACACTGTAATCTTCTCCTTGATATAAAGTTAGTACTGCATCAAAAGATTGATTTTGAATAGAGATGGTAGATAAATCTATGTTATCCAATGATTGTTGGAGACTATAGCTTATTTGGGGAGCTTGAATCGAAGTTCCTTTGTTTAGAACTTTAATATTGTGTTTGATTAGTTGTTTTAGGCTAAGTTTTGTAGTCCAGTTTTTTGCTTTATCAAAAGCATTTTTTGCTAATTTATTTTCATTTTTTGCTGCATGCCATAGCCCTTCTAAACATGCAACAGTAGCTTTTTGGTCCTTTGTTAATGAAAATAATTTTAGTACTACTAAACGTTCTTGCAAAGCTTTTGTGTTAGATGCTGTCTGCATTAAAAATAGGGCACAAAAACTATTAATCTTTGCAGGAAAGTATTTGTTATCATAAGCTAAAGCCTGTTCAAAATGTTGTAGGGCTGTTTCTAATGCTATGTTTTTACTCTCAAATAGAAAGAGCCCATCTCTACGTTGAATGCAAGGTGTCCAATCAGCCTCTATTGGTAAATAAAAAGGAAACCGTTCATGGCTTAGAACTAGACCTAAAATGACACTACCTAAATTATTGTGGAGTTCCTTTGTTTGAATAAAACGAAGGAGGTACTGATAACAAGCTACAGCAGGTAAATAATAGCCCATAGCATTATAATAATTTCCTATTTCATATATATTAATTAGTTCTTTAACATGTTTAGTTGCTTTTTCTGAAAAAGCCTTGCGTTGCATAAGAGAAGGATAGTTGTCTAAAGTCTCCGAAAGTTCATATTTTTTGTAGATACTATCTAAAAACGGGGGGATGTCTATCATGGAATATCCACCTAAGTATGCCGCAAATATTCCATATTGATCAGCCTCTACCTCCAATTGTTTTTGAGCTGATAAAAAAGTGTTAGTAGATAAATAAGATGTTGCAAAATTTATATTTTTTTCTTGCTGTTGTTTAAAGTGTCTGAACTCATGTCCCAATAAGTAGATTAACATTCCTCGACCATTCTCACCAAAATTTTTACATATGTTTAGAGTAGCTTGCTCTATTATAATTTGATTGGGTTTTGAAGTGTATAGGGCAATAGATTCTTTAGATTGGCTAACCAATAGTTGAGGTAAGTTTAGTCTAGTTTCTCCAATAATTGCTTGTAGTTCTTGGTAACAGTCTTGAGCAAAAATATAATCAGGATGTGTTGAGTCTAAAAAGGTATCTTGGCCCTTGACCTTCTGAGTAAAAGTGATTAAAATAAATAGAGAAGCAATGATATGTCTTTTCATGAAAATATAATTCCAAAACAAAAAATGAGTTGACTACAGATTTAGAGCATGTTTGGATTTTTTTTGTCCAAACACACTCTTATATATTCTTCTTTTTCAAAAAAGGAACCACTTTTATCTTATTAGAGTCACATTCCCTTTCTTGAAGAGTTGCTCACCTGTAGCAGGACATTTAAATGCCAGCATATAACCATAAACATTGGGAGCAAGCTCCTTGCCTTTATAGCGACCATCCCAACCTTTTTGCATGTCAGTCGTCTCAAAAACCAATTCTCCCCAACGATTGTAAATCTGGAATGTTTCGATTGTTTGCACACTTGAACTGCGAGCATACAAAATATCATTAAGCCCATCATTGTTAGGTGTAAAAGCATTGGGGATGCCTACCAAGTCAGGTACACATTCCAAAAATGTAGTTAGCAAAATAGAATCATTAGCTACACAGCCCTTATCATCTCGCACCAAAATCTGAAATACCTGATCCTGATTGGCCACCCATGTAGGATTAGGACAATCGGAGCAAGAAAGCTCATCAGCAGGCGACCACAAAATGGTATTGTTGATATCTGTAGTTATTTCTAGTTCTACAGAACTACCTTTTAGTGCTTTTACTGGACTAACTGTTTGCAAATTAGGAGCACTATTTACCAACACATCCACATAAGCCGTATCTGAGCCACAATTGTTTCGTTCACCTATTACTTGATAGGTCTGACTTTGAGAGAGTACAGCTATAGGGTCTGGAATATCAGGTTTGTTGAGTCCTGTAGTGGGTAGCCATTGATAGTTAGTAGCATTGCCTGTTGCTAAAAGTTGAGCACTATCACCTATGCAGATTTCTACATCAGCTGCATTTATAGTAGTCCCTTCTATGACTAGAAGCTGAATACTATCTTTTTCAGTGCAACCTAAGTTAGCTATTTCTATAATGTATTTCTGCGATTGGCTAGGTTCTGCTGTTGGGTTAAGTACACTACTATCTGATAAATATAAACTAGGAGACCATTCTACTGTCGTAAATTGATTGCTTTGAGCAGCTAATACAATACTATCTCCCAAACAAATTGTACTGCTATCTGTTAGTTGCAAATTAGGAATTTCTGTAATATTTATATTAACAGTGTCTTGAATTGGGCAACCTTCTAGCGTTAGAAAGCTAACCGTATATTGCTGAGTACTACTAGGCTGAGCAATAGCAACAGGGCAGCTATAACAGCTCAAACTATCGCCCTGCCAAACAATATTACTAGCATTTCCAAGATTGAGCGTAGCCGAATCACCCTGACAGATAGTTTGATCATTTAATGCACTATGATTTGTAGGTACTACCATGATAAATATAGAATCTATAGTCGCACAAGTATTAGTAGTTTGTGCGATATACCAAGTGCTATCTACAGGATAAATAGTACTAGTTGTAGCTAATGAATCTTGCAAGTAAGGTGCTTGCACCCATTGAAAATTATGACTGCTGTTAATACTCAATTGAGTTGAATCTCCTGCACATAAACTGCTATCTGTAGCACTTAGTGCTAAGGTTGCTTGAGACAAAACAGTTATATCAACAGTGTCTTGAATTGGACAGCCTTCTTGTGTTAGAAAACTAACCGAATACTGATGAGTATTGTTGGGGTATGCAATAGTAACAGGACAGTTATAGCAGCTCAAACTGTCGCCTTGCCAATTAATAGTATTAGCATTTCCAAGATTGAGTGTAGCCGAATCACCTTGACAGATAGTTTGATCATTCAGCGCACTATGATTTGTAGGTACTACAGTTATAAATATAGAATCTATCGCAGCACAAGTATTGGTTGTTTGAGCAATATACCAAGTGCTATCTATTGGATAAATAGTGCTAGTTGTAGCTATTGGATCTTGCAAAAAAGGTGCTTGCAGCCATTGGAAATTATGACTACTACTAATACTCAGTTGTGTTGAATCGCCAGCACATAAACTACTATCGGTAGCACTTAATTGTAAATTAGCCTGTTGCAAAACAAGAATCTGCACGGAATCAATATTACTACATCCATTGTTGTCGCTACCTTCTAAGTAGTATGTTGTGTTATTGTTAGGGCTGGCTACTGGATTTTGACAGTTTAGGCAGCTTAAGCTAGTGCTTATACTCCATTGGTAGTTGACTAAATTGCTTGAAGGTGTTAGTGTAATAGAATCACCCATACAAATACTATCCAAATTTCCTGCATCAACTATTGGCAAGGGCAGTGGACTTAGTGCTATTTGTGCAGTATCACTACAGCCTGCAGTTGTTTGTCCAATAAGTACCAAATTGCTATTAGATGTTAATATTAAACTTGGATTGGCTATGGTGGAATCTGATAATAGATTTCCTGGAGACCAAACGTATTGATCTGCACCTTGAGCAGTCAGCTGTACAGTATCGCCCAAACAAGTATTATTAGGAGTATTATTAATTGTAATCTGTGGTTTACTTTGGGTAGCAACTAGAACAGATGCGCTATTTCTACAATTATTACTATCACTAATCATAACAGTATATAAGGTAGTATCAGTAGGATAGACAATTGGATTAGATAAGCTGCTATCCGAAATCCCGATATTGGGCGACCATTGATAAGTCTGCCCACCTGATGCCCAAAGCATAAGACTATCTCCTGTACAAAGAGCGGTGTCTGTTATTACTGATGGTATAGGCAATGGGTTTACTTCAACTAAAATAGAATCCAAAGCTTTACAATTATTACTATCCTGAACCTCTAAGTAATAGGTTGTATTAGAGGTTGGACTAGCAATAGGGCTTGGGCAGCTCCCACAAGTCAAGGAAGTAGAATCTGTCCAGGTATAATCCAAAAATGAGCCTGTTATAGTTAGTTGACTGCTATCTCCTTGACAAATAGTTGCAGTATCCACTAAACTTAATATAGGAATAGAATGTACTGTAATAGCAGTGGTGTCATAATCAGTACAGCCAAAACTATTTGTAACCTCCACTAGGTACTGTGTATTAGTGGTTGCAATGGCAATAGGGTTGGCTATGGTGTCATTACTAAGATTTGGTGCAGCTATCCAGTGATAAGTTCCTCCTCCTGTTGCATTGAGTTGCAAGCTATCACCATTACAAACAGCGCTATAACTTCCTGCATCTGCAATAGGAGAGGGGTAAGCATGGATGCGCTGGCTAGTGCTGTCCATACATCCAAAATTATTGGAAACAACCAGTTTTACATCAAAAGAGTCAACTGTTTGGAAGGTTGTACTAGGATTTTGGATGGTATCTGTGAGACCATTCCCAAAAGCCCAATTCCAAGATTGTATGAACCCATCTGCTGTACTAGAACTATCTGCAAACAAGTTTGTAAAAGGAGCACAACCTGCCGAATCTGCTCCAAAATGAGCTAAAGGGGCAGCTTTTATTTGTACATAATTAGGGTAGAAACTTGTATCGATACAACCATCTTTTTCTAAAATGAGAGTAACATCAAAACTGCCAGTATCGGCATAATAAACTAAAGGATTGGGCAGGGTAGAATAGTTGGGAGAACCTCCCTCAAAATACCATTCTATATTGGTGCCTAATAAACTGTCTGGATTGGTGTTGAATTGTATACTATCAAACTGACACGCTAAACTATCTGCACTAATACTTGCCACTGGAAATCCATAAACTGTAATAGTATCTTTTTCGATCGGAATTTGACAACCTAACCCATCATTTACTACTAAAATAGGCACATATTGACCTGGTTGTGTATAGCTGAAGTTAGCTGTATCATTATTGGCAGTTGTATTATGGATAACAGAATTTCCATTGCCCCAAAACCATTGATAACTAACCAAATTACTCCCCTGACCTACAAACTGAACATCTAAAGGAGAACAGCCTGATTGAACATTAAAATTAAAATCTCCTGTTGGTCCTGTAATTTGGATCATTTGAGAAAAAGTGTAGGTGTCGCTACATCCAGGAAAAGCAGTAACGGTAAGTGTTACATCATAAAAACCAGGCTCGGAGTAGACATGTATAGGATGTTCTATATTAGAAACACTATTGTCACCAAAATTCCAATCCCATTGAGTGCCACTAATAGATAAATTACTAAAATTGACTTCTAAAGGAGGACAAGAGGAAAAGGTGGTGTCTGCCGTGAAATTGACAGAGGGGTCATGAACTGTAGTCCAGTTGTTTCTACACATAGTTTTGACACAACCTAAAGAGTCTTCTACCGTTAAGCAGATATCATAAGTTCCTGCAGAATCGTATTGGTGGTAGTGGATAGAATTAGGTGTAGTTACGATTGTACCATCTCCAAAATCCCAAGTATAGGAGAAAGGAGTATAGGAACCACTAGGATAGGCTACTGCTGTAAATGTGCTGTTGATGCAAACATTTCGATTTGCGTTGAAAAATACAGCAAGATCACTGACTTCTATCGTATCTCTTATGGTGTCTGTACAATTCCAAGAGTTCTGGACTATCAGCTCTATAGGTTTAGAACCTCCAGTTGTATAGGTCTCTGCTATCGATTGAGTGGTGCTCCCATTGTGCCATTGCCAAGATACAATAGGGGAGAGAATTCCTGTAGAAGAATCTGTAATAGTGACATTGAGCGGGGGGCAGCCCACCAAAGAGTTGATGTCCCAACTAGTATCAATGGCGGCTACATGAATATCTTTGGTAATCGTATCTCTGCAGCCTCGTTCATTCTGACTATAAAGTGTAATAGGGAAAACTCCTCCTTGGGGACAATAAATAGTGAAATTTGATAGATTCCCTTGGATACTCGCAGGGGCTATTGTGCTAAATGCATCTTGACTGGCATTCACTGATTTTAGTACCAGAGGTACCAGCATTGGTGCACAAACACTGTCCTGGAACTCAAAGTCGGCTATAACAGGCCCTAGATTTAATGCTATTCTAGTGGTGTCACAGCAATTGGTACTGTCATTACAGACAATAAGTCTAACTATATATGTTCCAGTATCTGGATAGGTATAAGTAGGGTGTTGTAGGGTAGAAGTATCAGTGGTTAGGCTATCTACGCCAAAATCCCAAAACCAATTGTGAGGGACTAAAGATGTATCAATAAATTGCACGGTAAAATCACTACAGTCATAGACTGGTTTGAACCTAGCAATAGGAACATTAACATACAAACTATCTCCTAAAGATTGAGCACTAAAACAACCATTAAAACCAGTGATTAGGGTACCAGTAATATAACCCGAATCTATGAATATTTGATCAATAGTCGATCCAGAGTTTGTACCACCATCACTAAATGCCCATTCCCAAAAATCAATATAGGAACTTCCATATGCTTCAAAATGGATGAGGTCTGGCTTGCATATAGTGTCTGCTAACCAAACTATGCTATCTATGATAGGAGGCATTCCAACAGATACAGGGACATAAGTAGTGTCTTTACAACCAATATTATCCGTTACTATTAGGCTGATGCTGTAATCGCCTGTATCGGGATAATTCACAATAACAGATGGTGTACTGGCAGAACCTAAAATATCTAAATCCCATTCCCAAGCAACAGAATTGAAAAACGAAGAAATGTGAATGGATCCTTCTGAGATGGTATCACCTACAGGTTGACAACCACCAAGTCCTCCTACATCTGTATCTGCACTCAGGTTGTTGATTAAAATAGTATCGAGCAAGGTGTCTACACAACCATTAATATCTTCTATGGCCAATTGAACAGGGAATACTCCATTTGGATAGTTGATTGAATCCTCTGGTTCGTAGGTAGTATAAGTATAGGTAGGGTTGGCTTGTGTAGAGCCAATACCATCTTTCTCCCCAAAATCCCAGCTATAGCTAGCTATATTAGAAGTAGTACTTGTAAATGATACTGAATGGGGAAGTTGACATCCTGTAGGATCAGAAATATTAAAAGAGGCTGAACTTGGTTCTGCTACTGTAATACAAGATGTAGTGGTAGCTGTAGCTGTGCAAAACCCATTGCTGACCGTAAGAGTAGGGGTATAGCAACCAAAATTACTATAGTTATGACTTATGTTTTGAATATTACTAGTGCTATTGTCCCCGAAGTCCCAAGTATAGCTAAGGGAACCTGTAGATGAAGTGCCTAGACCATTAAAAATGACTGTTGTAGTTGTGTCACAAATGGCTGAGTAGGCATTGTGAGCTACCGCAGCTGTAGGTGTTTCGTTGATTTGTACATAGTCGCTACGAAGCAAAAAATCGCTACATCCATTAGAATCTATAACTTCTAGAGTGACATCTAATGTGCCTATAACCGTATAGCTGTGGTTAGGATTTTGAGTAACAGTGTCTATACTTCCATCGCCAAAATCCCATCTCCATTGAGCAATACCAACATCTCCAATAGTTGACAGATCTGTGAATGAGCTGTTGACTGGTGCACAGCCTGATAGATTGTTGCCTATATAATTGGCTGAAGGACCTTGAAATATAGTAATGGTTTGACAGCTAGAATCTATATTGCCTAAATCGTCTTCTACAATTAGGCAGATATCAAATACTCCTGGGGTGTTAAAAAGTAGACTTGGGTTTGGATTGGGGTTGGGGAGTGGAGATTGAGAAAAAATACTTCCATCTCGTTTCCATGTCCATTGAGTAATAGTGCCTGAAGTAGTAGAATTGTCTGCGAAATTAATAACACTAGGGACACAGGCTTGTGTATCACTTGCTGTAAATCCTACAGATAGTTGTGCTTGTAAACTGTTGAGTAAACAACAGCAGAGGATGCTAATATAGAGTGTTCTCATAGTTAGGTCATTAGTGTTGCGTTAACTTAAAAAAAAGTATCATAATTATCTTATTTATAGTCAATTACAAAGGTTTTTAAATTTTAGGACTTGAAAAGGCTAATATTGTAGTTTTCATTTTTGAAAGACTATGTATAAAGACAAATATGTTTACAGTCAATTAGTCTCCTTAGTACCTCGCTATGAGTTT
>JAAEPD010000604.1 GCA_024222455.1 Aureispira sp. | reverse complement strand
GTCTTGAACTTTGATGTGAATTTCCTTTTCTTCATATGCACTAATTTAAGCTTTTTTTCCCAACTTAACTACTGGTCCTAATTTTGGGGTATACTGCAAAATGCCCCAAGAACGCAATTTTAAAAAGTATCCTTATTTGCTACAAAAATACTCGGTAAGTTATTGCTATTCTGCAACATTGTTATACGAGATGGAGATAAAAGAACATGCTCCTGAACACATCTTTCTCGGTTTTTCTCCAGAATTTGAGAAAGGGAACATAATAGGGCAATACAGTTTTGATCCCTTATCCTATAGCCAAGATGAGGTTAAATCTGTACATAATATGATTGGAATAGGTGAGGTGTTTGATGGTGCTCAAGCTACTAAATCAAATTTTCAATCTACTTGCGAAACCTACTGCATTGTACATATTGCTACTCATGGGAAAATGGATAATAAAAATTCAGATTATTCCTTTTTAGCATTTTCAGAAACAAAGGATTCTATGGATAATGAGTTCTTGTATGTGCGAGATTTATATAACATGAAACTTACTGCAAATTTGGTGGTTCTAAGTGCTTGCGAAACAGGGATTGGGGAATTGTATGAAAGTGAGGGTGTAGCCAGTTTAGCAAGGGGGGGGCGTATGCAGGAGCCAAAGCTATTGTTACCTCTTTATGGAGTGTGAACGATCAGGCAACTTCTCAGATTATGAAACTTTTTTATAAGTATATGAAAAAAGGATGGACTAAAGATTGTGCATTGCGTCAAGCAAAACTTGATTTTATTGAGAAAGGTTCTCAAAAGACAGCCCATCCCTTTTTATGGAGTGCATTTATTCAGATTGGAGATGCAGAACCTGTCCCATCATTGGTTCCTTTCGATTATATGTATTGGATTTGTATCATAGGAGGTAGTTTTTTATCCTTATTTATTGGAATAGTGTTATTCAGAAAAATGAAAAACTAATTAAGTGAGTGCAAAGAATCTTTCATGGATATGTCAATTAATAACATCTGTTATACTACTACAAACTCTATTTTTTAAGTTTTCAGGAGCTGCCGAAAGTGTATATATTTTTAGTGAATTAGGGATGGAACCATGGGGGAGAATAGGAAGTGGAGTGGTGGAGTTAATCGCAGGGTTGCTATTACTGAGTCCTACTTTTCGAACCTTAGGTGCTTTATTGGCTTTGGGAGTTATTTCAGGAGCTATATTAGCTCACCTACTCTTTTTAGGACTAGTAATAATGAATGATAATGGACAGTTATTTATAATGGCTTTAATGTCCTCTAAATGGTTTAAATCCTCCGTCTTCAGACGGAAAAGACTTAAGTCCTTGCAAATGGTTATCTTAGCAAGATGAAAAATTACACAAAAGCAAGTCATACGATTTATCATCATAGATAGCATATAGTGT
>JAAEPD010000603.1 GCA_024222455.1 Aureispira sp. | reverse complement strand
CCTATTAATGCCTTTTCTCATTTATTTGCTGGATTAATTGCCTATCAATATTTAGATAAAAAACCAGCTATTTATTATCCTTCATTAACTAATGTTCAACATAAAGCTGCTTAATTTCTAATCCTTAGTTCACGTTAAACTTAGTAGTGTATGAAAAATATAATAAAGCTGCTCTTACTCTATTGTCTGAGTTGGCAGAGTATAGCAGCACAACAAATAATAAAAGCAGAGTACTTTTTTGATACTGATCCTAGAGTTCAAAATGGTACAACCATTAACATTAATAGCCCTGCAAACTCTATTAATCTATTAGACAGTATTAATGTCAGTGGCTTAGATAAAGGTTATCATAGGTTTTGTATTCGATATATGAACGATTCTAGCCAATGGTCGCATACAGAATGTTATACCATACAGGTTAGCCAACCACAACTAACTCCACAGATAGTAGGTGGTGAACATTTTGTAAATAGTGATCCAGGTATAGGTAATGCAATACCTTTTACAGTCAATACACCTTTAGATCCGTTATCTATTCTAGACAGTTTAGATATAGATACATTGAGTAAAGGCGTACATCGGTTTTGTATTCGCTACAGAAATAATATGGATCAGTGGTCGCATACAGAATGTTATACTATACAGGTTGCACAGCCAGAAATTCCAGCCAAAATCATAGCAGGTGAATACTTTTTTGATGCTGATCCAGGTATAGGGTTAGCCATAAGTTTAGGCACTTTTAGTCCAGCAGATACTCTATTGATGACTGATAGTATAGATATGACAGGTGTTAGTACAGGGCTACATGTCTTTGGTGTTCGTTACCGAAATAATATGGGACAATGGACACATACTGCCCGCTATTTAGTACAAGTCACAAAAGCTAAAAAGTTGACAATGTTAGAATATGTAGTAGATGGAACTCCTGGCGTACAAGCAGGCACTATGAAAAATATAACTCCGCCTACTGAACATATTATAGACAATGATAGCCTTAATACAGCTGCATTGGCAGTTGGTTCGCATACTTTAAGTGTTTGGGTAAAGGATGCGTTGGGCAATTGGTCAGAGCATGTTACAGATACCTTTTATGTTTGTAATGGAGTAGGTGCTGTAGCTAATATAACGGTAGATTCTAGCTCTATTTGTCAAGGAACACCTGTTACATTTAATGTCCTCTAAATGGTTTAAATCCTCCGTCTTCAGACGGAAAAGACTTAAGTCCTTGCAAATGGTTATCTTAGCAAGATGAAAAATTACACAAAAGCAAGTCATACGATTTATCATCATAGATAGCATATAGTGT
>JAAEPD010000602.1 GCA_024222455.1 Aureispira sp. | reverse complement strand
TTACTAAATCTATGCGTAACTTGAGTTAGTAAATGATTATACAATTTCTTACAATTATTCAGCTACCCTCTGGAAAGAAAATATAGAGGCTCCTACATCCAAAAATAATGGGCAAATATTGGGTATGGCAGCAAATTATGACATTAAACTAGATTCATCAATAATGGGTGAAAGGTTGCCTACTGATCAATGGATACGAAGTATGCTAAAAGTATTACCTGCTGCTCGTAAAGAAGTAGAAACCTTGCAAGAAGAATTTGAGGGTTTTTTTGCTTTTGATACCTTAGCTTCTGAAAAAACGATCAAAAAAATGGCTTCAGAATACGCTATTATACACTTGGCTATGCATGGGATTTTAGATAATAAAAGACCTGTTTTATCATCTTTAGCTTTTACAGAAGATAGTGACAGTTTAGAGTCCAATTTTTGGCAAGCCCACGAAATTTCCAAAATGCAGTTAAATGCAGATTTGGTAGTGCTTTCTGCTTGTGAAACAGGGTTTGGTAAATTTGAAAGAGGTAATGGAATCGCTTCTTTAGCTAGAGCGTTTATGTATGCAGGAGCACCTTCTCTTATTGTTTCGCTTTGGCAAGTTAATGATGAAGCTAGTTCTAAGATTATGAAGAATCTCTATGAAAACTTAGCAGATAATATACCAAAAGATAAAGCATTGCAACAAGCAAAAATACAGTATATAAGGGAAGCTAAAGGTATTGCTGCACATCCCGCTTTTTGGTCTCCTTTTATCCAAATGGGAAAGACTAAGCCTGTTAGTATTGCGAGGAAAGGGGAGTCTTATGGTTTGTGGATAGGAATAGGTATTGGATTATTGGCCTTATTGGGTGGAGCTAGTGTCATTAGGGCAAGAAGAAAAAGAAAAGAAGTTGCTTAGATAGCACCAAGATATCTGTGTGTCTTGATGCTATCTAATTAAACGTATCTATTTTTTGATGGCAGCACACAAGATACCTGTAGCTATAGCTGCATTGAGAGATTCTGCATGGCCATATTTAGGAATAGTAATATGGTGTGTGAGCATGCCTTTTATCGTATCAGAGACTCCTCTGCTTTCGTTGCCAATGACTAGGAAACCTGCTGATTCATAGTTGGACTGAAAGGCATTTTGTCCATCTAAAACAGCACCATATTTCGGTAGGTTTTTATGTTTTTCAAAGAGTTCTTGCAGATCGATATAATGCACCTTTGTACGCAAAAAACTACCCATTGTTGACTGTACAACTTTGGGATTGTAGGCATCTACGCAGTCTTGGGAGCAAAAAATATGTTCTATCCCAAACCAATCGGCAATACGGATAATAGTACCCATGTTGCCAGGGTCACGAATTTGGTCTAAAACCAGGCACCATTGATTTTCTAGCTCTTGAGTAGTTGGTAGCGCTGCCGAGGAATACTCCAAGAGCATCAATACTTGATTAGCCTTTTGGAGTTGCGATATTTTTCCTAATTCCTGAGTAGTTACTAGGTTAAATTGCGCTCTATGTGCTTTTAAACTGTTAATGTTTTGCTGCTCCCACTCTGCTGTAGCGTAGATGGAATGAATATTGAATTGCTCTTGAGTGAAAATCTCTTGAACAATCTTTTCGCCTTCTGCTATAAATACCCTATTTTTTTGACGATATTTTTTTTGTTGCAATAAGCGAATATATTTTATATTGGCCTTAGATAGCATAATTTAACTTAAGGTGTTGATCATTAGAGTCAACAATTATCAATTTTGGTTTTTATCAAATTAATAGTTCGTGCATTTTAGCCTTGTAAGCTAAAAATAGCAGTATTTTTTTCGATTGATTGGATATACTTCACAAACTATTTTTAAATAGGTTCAATGAAACTACTCATATACATTATTACTCTTCTTACCATTTTAGGGTCAAGTACAGGTTGTTTGAACTATACTTACCTCAAAGCACACTCAGATCCAGAACATCCTCGTAAACGAGTTTATGATGAGCATCTTGTTCTTAAGAACAAAACCTATCTGAATAAGCAAAAGTACAAAATTCAGGAAGACAAAGATAATTTATACTATGAACTTGGAGATATTGTTCGTCAACGGCCAAATACTAATATATTAAGTTATCGACCTTTCTTATCTTTTTATAATAGTTTTGATAGTGTAAAAATGCGTTATCGTTACAAACGAAAAAAGAAAAAAATAGTTGGTGATACCTTATATCGAAAATCAAATAAGCTCAATAATTGGTTAGCTCATAAGATTGGTAATCGACCAGTTATTTTTGATTCTACAATCACTATCAAGACTGCTCAATCTATGCAACGAGCACTTCAAAAAAGGTCTTACCACAATGCAAAAGTTACTTATAAAGTCAAATACAAAGGGTTCAAAACAATAGTTAGTTATTATGCAACTACAGGTATGCCTATACTTATAGATACTGTAGCTTTCAGTTCTAAAGACCCTGCTGTCAATGATATATTGCAGCGTACTCGAAAAAAATCTGCACTCAAAAAACATCAACCAATCTCTGAAGCATCTGTAAATGAAGAGTTGAGGAGGATAACACTTGCTTTGCGAAATAGGGGGTATTTCAAATTTATACCTAACTACATAAAAGTAGAGGGGGATACCATTAATGCAAAAAAATATAAAGCCCGCAAAGCAAAATTGTTTAAGCGGGTAGAACAAGGTGAACCTAGAGCTAATGTGTATATAGAGGTATTGCCTTATTCTGATACCTTATTAACACACCCTATATACAATATTAATAATGTATATATTACACCTAATGAGTATATTATAAAGCCTCACCAAAAACGCAGAATCAAGAAGGATACTTCTTTTATCGTGTTGCGCCCATTCCGAAAAAGAAAGAAAAAATATACACTATCTAGCTTAAGCCAAATGGAAGAAGGGGATAGTTTAGTTCATATTATCTTACGAAAAAAATATTCTAAACCTATTATTCGTTATCGAGTCATTTCTGATGCTGTAGTGCCTAATGCAGGAGATCTGTATCAATATGATGCAGCAGTGAATTCTCGTTTGAAAATATCAGATCTTAATGTGTTTAGGTTTCCTAGAGTAGATTATGTACCATCTACTTCAAAAAAGCCTGATGAGTTAGATTGTATTATCAAAATGCGACCAGCCAAAAAACAAGAATTTGGAGTGTCTCTAGAGACAAATACCGATTACAGTAATTTGGGGGTAGCTGCTAATATAAATTATCGAAATCGAAATATATTTAAAGGTGCAGAAATTTTAGTCGTCAATTTTGATGTTGGGGCCAACTTCTATGCAAAAAAAGATTCAGCTAGAAGTAGTATTGACGAAAAAGGACTCATTAGTCGAATCAATTTATTGGATATTAATGGTGATGTGAGTTTGTATTTCCCTAAGTTTATTGGGCCTCGTTTTTTGCAAGATGCTTTTAAAATGGAGAATCCTCGCACTCGGGTGTCTATAGGTTATAATTATTTGCAGCAATCTACTGATTTTAGGGTGAGTTCTTTCTATACTCGATTTGGCTATGAATGGTCAACCAAAACTTATCATAAGTTTACATGGAATCCAGCATTAATCAATTTTACACTCGAACCTATCTTAAATGAGAGCTTTGAGGATCGCTTAAGAACTAGTAATAGGGCGCTATTAGAGAGTCTGAAAGCTCAGTTTTTGATACCAAGTATGGATTTTACCTATACTTTTAGTACACCCGAAAATACAC
This sequence comes from Aureispira sp., assembly GCA_024222455.1. Classification (GTDB taxonomy): domain Bacteria; phylum Bacteroidota; class Bacteroidia; order Chitinophagales; family Saprospiraceae; genus JAAEPD01. The sequence continues at coordinate 27,549 of JAAEPD010000602.1, read as the reverse complement.
GAAAAAACTCCTTGTTTTTCAAGGCTTATGCAGAAATAGCAGGAAACTTACTCAATGCTTTTGACTACATAAACCCTAATGATACTATTCGATTCTTTGGGGTTGATTATTCTCAATATGTAAAAGTTGATTTTGATTTTCACTATTCTATTTATTTAAACAGGAAGCATTCTATTGTAACTCGTCTGATGGCAGGTGTTGCAGTACCATTAGGGAATTCTAGTGAACGAGGAATGCCATTTTCTAAACGGTTCTTTTTGGGAGGGCCTAGTAGTATGAGAGCTTGGTCTATGCGTCATTTAGGGCCAGGTCAAATTCGTTCGCAAGATGGCACAGAATTTCAATTGGGAGATGTCCGTTTAGAGTTTAATATGGAGTATCGTTTTATGTTTAGCTCTTGGATTGGAGGAGTAGTCTTTGCAGATGTAGGTAATGTATGGCTGCTCAAACCAGAAGGTGACAACAGCTTTAGCTTCCCGCAAGCACCACCACCTACAGGCGTTTTTTCCTCTAACTTTGTTAATGAGTTGGCTTTTGATGCAGGACTTGGTATCCGTTTGGACTTTAGTTTCTTTATTTTCCGTTTAGATTGGGCAATACAACTAAGAGACCCCTCTGGTTATGGAGGCCCACTTAGTGATGGAAGAACTCGTTATTGGAATTTTGATCCTTTTGTATTCAAAGGACGCAACCAGTTTGTATTGGCTATTGGTTACCCATTCTAGCTAGGGTTTACGTCAATTAGCGTTTTTTTTTCGATTTGTTTAGTAGCTAAATCTAAAGCTCGCTCCATTTGTTGCTTAGGTGATAACTCAGAGTTGTCAATAACTATGGCATCTTCTGCTTGGCGTAGAGGGCTATCTTCACGGGTAGAGTCGATATGATCTCTATCCAATAAGTTTTTTTGTACATCATCAAAACTGAGGTCAGTCACACCTTTGTTTTGCCATTCTGCCAAACGACGTTCTGTGCGTACTTTTGGGCTAGCTGTTAGAAAGAGTTTGAGTTCAGCATTCTTAAAAACAACTGTACCTATATCTCTACCATCCATAACAACTCCTTTGGTTTCTCCCATGGCTTGTTGCTGTTTTACCATTGCTCGTCTGACTGCTGATACTGTACTTACGGGGCTTACAAAATCAGAAATACGCATTGTTCTAATTTCCTCTTCTACATCTGTATCATTTAAAAAAGTGTGGTTCTTTCCTTCAATATTTTCGAAATGAATTTTAATATTATTCAAGGCAAGTTCTACAGCAGTCTCATCTTTGATATCTACATTATTATCCAAAAAATATAACGTTACTGCTCTATACATAGCTCCTGAGTCAACATAAGCATATTTTAGAGATTTAGCTAAATCTTTAGCTAATGTACTTTTACCACAAGCAGCATAACCATCTATAGCAATAACAATCTTTTCGTTCATGAGAAACAATACTTTTTTGATTGTAGAATTAATTTCCACAAAGGTAAAAATATAGTTTTATGCATACCAATTTTAATACTATTATTTTAAAGTCTAAATAGAGTTTGTAATCAAAAAATGTATGAAATAATATAAAATACGCAAATTAATATAATTAAATCAACTTTTAGTTTGCATTGTAGCATTTTTTGGTTTACATTTGCAGAGTTATTACGCAAAACAATTACAAATCACTTTTTTTTATTAAAACTTATAGACTATGGACAAGAAATTTATTGGTGTTATTGGAGGAGCTTTAATTGTTATTTCAGCATTTTTACCTTGGATGGGGATGTTGGGCATTAGTTTTAGTGGAATAGGGCACCCTGATGGACCTGTATTTGGTCTTATTGCTGTTGCATTTGGAGCGATGGTAGGAGGTTTTGCTTTTCTATCAAAGAAATGGTCAAATATTTTGGCTATAATCATTGCTTTTTTTGAGCTAGGTTATATGGCTTTACTTCTTAGTGCTGTGTCAGAAAGAAACATGGACGCTGGTATGGGGCTTTATATAGGCTTAGTTGGAGCTATTGTAGGAATAGTAGGTTGTGTGATATCTATGCGTCAGCCAAAAGCTACTGAATCTATAGCTTAGTTACCTTCCTTTTAGGTAAAGAATCAACAGGTAAAGAATCAACCCCAAATTGATATATACTCTCATGATATAAATGGGGACTGTCTGAAAAGACAGTCCCCATATTTTTATTCTAGCCTGAGATATGAAATAAGGGACTGTCTTTTCAGACAGCCCCTCAAACTTTGCAAAAAAATCAGAATGGAAAAAGCTTAATTTTCTTTATCGCTGAGCATAGACCTCTTGCAATGGACTTTTGATTTCTAAAGGCTCAAAATCTCGTTTTCGTATGATATAATAACGCTGGTTTTTACGTTTGCGCATTTTTAGTGTTTCTATAGGAATATTAGCTAAGTAATACTGTCCTTTTTTTTGCGAGAATACCCATATTTGATCTAATGGTGTAGATACACAGTATGGTAAATTGGTATAGAATTTTCGTTTGCTTGTAAATTTTCCTCTCGATACAGGTTGTGTATTTACTACTCTTTGTTTTCCAGAAAGATAGATTTTATGTGTTTTTTTCCATCTGTTTTTGAATACAACTAATGGTCTTTTTGAGTTGACTATTAAACAATCTGGTTTATCTAAGTTTTTAAATAAGTCACCTCTACCTGAAACACGATAGTAGTTTTGATTGCCTCTACGAGTAGAAGACGGTTTTTGATTAAGAGCTTTCCAAGCTGTTCTATTTTCTTGCTTAACAGGATCATAAAGCCTTATTTCAGGGTCGATATTGTCTGTTGGAATTAGGATTTCTATATCTTTCTTTGGCTCTACTGGCTTGCCTTGAGCATTCTTAAAACTAATTTGGAACATACCATTTGTTACCAGACCATTCCCATTTTCATCTATAGTCATCCAGTCATTGATAATGGCTTGCTCTATCGAAAATACTTCTTTTATTTCTACCACAAGCTCTGATGTAGAGGTGTTTTCAAAAGCATCTTTAGGTACATTAACTATAGTACCTTGAGTACCATAAAAAACAGCAGGCCTATCTTCTGATACAGAATTTTCTTTAATTAGAATTTCCTCATCTTCGATAGGAGAGACATTACTATTCTTACTATCTATGTTTAGACTTAGCTGAGTATTCTCATTCCACTTAGCCAATATTTCAACTCGTCGATTTTGTTGCCTTCCCGTTGCTGCTGTATTAGAAGAAATAGGGGAGTTTTCTCCTTTTCCTAAGCTGGACTGAATTTGATCTAAGGAAATCCCTTTTTCAACTAAATAGTCATGAATTGTTTGCACACGTTGTTCTGATAAGAGTTGGTTTTCTGCTAGTGTACCTATATTGTCAGTATGTCCAATCAGGTTTATTTCTAATTCTAAGTTGGTTTTAGACAAAAGATCTTCAATAACTAGGGTTAGTTTTTGTTGTTCAGATAATGATAATTCATGACTTGTAGGAGCAAAGTATATAGTACTTGTACTGTTTGATTGACTATAACTAATTGATAGTTGACTAAACAATAAAATTATTAGGAGTTGTATTCTTTTCATAAGCATAATTTTAGAAATAGGCATAGGTCAGCTAGTCGATATTTTCAGAGCATGCTAAAAATATTGAAAAATCTAAAGCTTGCTTAACTCAATTTTAGGAGTTAAGGAACCCAAATGTCTAGTTGGAAAATGAATAGGGCTAAACCTATAATATTTATGAAGAGTACTCTTTTGTGACGGTATTTAATAAAACGGAAAAGGAGTTCTTAATGGTTGGGTATTCAACTGAAAATTTAATTTAAAAGAAAATTCTATGAAGGGAATAGGGCGCTATTTAATTGACGTTGAGCTTGTTTGGTAATAGAACTGTTCTTGAATTCTTGTTGTTCTAAAACTGCATAATAGTCTTTTAGCAATAACCCTAAACGAGAGTTTTCTTCCTTTTCTAATATCCAAAGATAAGCACTCTTGAAATCAGAGTGCAAAACTTCATTGTCTGCAAAGGCAGGAGACTTAGGACTTCCTATTAGTAGCAAGTCTAGTTGCTTTGTTAAGTTTCTGAATGATGCAGATTTGAGTATGAACTTAGGGTGTTTAATAAGAAAATTATCCCAAAAAATTAACCATTGAGCAAGCTGTTCTGGACTGATGAGGAGTTTGTCATTCCCTAGCCAAGTTGTTTCATCTTCAAGCTGATATTGATCAATATATTCTCGCATAGCTCCTGAAACTTCTTTGTATAAATGGCGAGCAACAAAATCTATATCTTTTTTTAGATAGACTGTTGAGCTACTTTTGTCTAAGCCAAAATTAAAACCGTTTTCTTCAAGTTTTTTTGTAAAATCATCTACATTCATATTGGCTTTGCCATAAATTTTAATCTCGTTTTGGAGATGATTGTATTTATTGAATGTATGCTTTTGCTTAATTTTTTGAAGAACACGGCTGTGGAAATCTTGAAATTCTTTGAAGCCAGCATCACGTGTAGCTCCATTGGCACTCCCAAAGGTGTTTGGAAACCATTTGATGGCTGTAGTTACAGATTGTATATTTGATACTTCTAACTTAGCAAGTATCTCTTTATAACGATTAACAAAAGCAGGATCTATTTTTTGGACAGATACGCCCTTTTTACTTAATCCTTGAGAGGTATTTCCTTCTTTGTCACTGCTTTTTTCTAGTGTGACAATTCTACGATTTTCAGTTTCTGTTAGGAAATGAGCTAAACCTCCATAAATCCAGCCTTGAATATTATTTGCAGTTCTTATTTTGTACCAATGACTATTATAGTCTTTTCCATTATAAGTAATGGGAGTGGTGAACTTAGTGCTATCATGAAGATATTCAACTATCGTGTTTAGAGGAAGCGTTACAGCTACTTCGCCTTCTAAATCTGGAGTCCTACGAATTCTTAAATTTTGAGCATTGACAGAGAGGAATTTTCGATCCTTTACAATCTCTGTAGATGTAGAATCACTTGTCGTAATAGGAGCTACAGTTCCAGTTTGTTCTTTACAACTACTAAATAAGATTATGAAAATAATGGAAATATATAGCGTATTTGACATATTAGTTGGGCTCCAGTTTGGGTTGCATGAGAAAGGTGGAAAGACAATTCTGTCTTTCCACCTTGAATTATACCAAAAAATGGTTAATAACCACAGTTTTTATAACTTTTTTTTGAACGTAAATCTTACTTTAGTTCTAGAACATTATTCTCACGATCTAAATCTGCTAAGCGTTCAGAAGGATCTATCGTAACTTTCATGATAGACTTATATTTGATTGGAATACTGAGTTCGTAGAACACATGAGTCCAAGGCCAATCAGGCATTACGGTACGCTTGCCGTATTTTACTTCATCTGCTTTTTCTCCACGCATTACTCTCAATGGGATATAGAATGTTTGCTCTTTGATCGCTTTACCATCTTCGTATTGCACTACTACATCTAAAGGCATAGGCATAGTACCCTTTTTCTGTAGGATAATAGTAGTTTGTGGTTTAGAATCTCCAACATTAGCTTTGATTCCAATATTTTGACTTAAAGAATCAGCTAATTCTGTATCTTTTGTTTTTTTGTTGCTTTGTATTACATCTCCTATTGCATAGTCAATAGTGTTAGTTGTATTTACCCAATGCTCTTTGTACCAATCCAATTCTAATCCTGAGCGTTTTTCCATTACACGAATGAAATCATTAGGATTTGGGTGTTTGAAGTGCCATTGGTCATAGTAATCTAGCATACCTTGATTAAAAGCACCTTCACCAATTACATATTCTAATTGAGCTAAAAATACAGCACCTTTAGAGTAAGAAGCCTGACCATAAGCAAAATTAGTTTTGAAATGATCTGCATGTGTAGTCAAAGGCTCTTCACTGCCACTATTAGCTAAGTAAAAATAACCTCTATAAGACCCATCATGAGGGTTGCTTGCTCTGCTATTGAAAAGATGAGCCATCACTACATTACTTGCATAAGAAGTAAAACCTTCATCCATCCAAGCGTACAAGCTTTCATTAGTTGCCATCAACATTTGAAACCAAGTATGCATAGCTTCATGCACAATAACACCCACCAAACTACCTAAGTTACGTTTTCCTGTAATTAGTGTTGCCATAGGATACTCCATTCCTCCATCACCACCTTGTATGATAGAATATTTGTTGTATGGATATTTGCCATAACGTGTTTGAATGAATTTGAAAGCTCTGACAGAATAACTTTGAGCTTTTTTCCATGATTTTTTGATCTCCTCATCGTCCTGATATAAGAAGTGTAGTTTCAAATCATCACTAACATCTACTACATCATGCACATAATCAGGATCAGCAGCCCAGGCAAAATCGTGTACATTTTCTGCTTTGAAATTCCAAGTAAGCTCTTTTTTGTTCTTGTTATCTGGTTTCATGCCTACATCTTCGTAGCCATGTCCGATTTCATTATTATTTACAAGATTACCTGTAGCGCCAATTATATAATTAGCTGGCATAGTGATTTTGACATCAAAATTTCCCCAAACACCATGAAATTCACGTCCTACATAAGGATTAGAATGCCATCCTTGATAATCGTATTCACAAAGTTTAGGATACCACTGAGTCATAGAGTAGTCTATACCTTCTGCACTTTGACGACCAGATCTACGGATTTGTAGAGGTACTTGTCCGTCAAATTCCATATCAAAAGTAACAGAACTATTAGGTTCTATAGGCTTGGCTAGTGTTACTTCTAAGATAGTACCTTCTACCTTATATTTAACCTCTTCACCATCTTGTTTTAAGGATTTAATTTTCAAAAAACCAATCTCATCTTTATCCAAATCTTCTATGCGAGATTTCACTCTAGGATCTGCATCTTGGATAGTTCTAGATCGAATATCCATCATACTACCTGGTTGAAAGGCATTGAAGTATAAATGATAAAAGACTTTCTTGAGTTGATCAGGGGAGTTGTTTGTGTATACAAGTTTTTGGGTGCCTGCAAACTGGTGTTCGTCTACATCCATCTTGATATCCATTGTATAATCAATGGATTGCTGCCAACGTTCTTCAGGCGTTTGAGCGGCTAGTATATGGGTAATACAAAGGGCCAACAGGATTAAAAAACTGTTAGTTTTTGTCATAAAGCAAATGTTTTGGATTAAATTAAAAACGTTTATAGGACTTTATCATATCAATGATTAAGCATATGTTTTAGACATACTCTTATTGTAATATAACAAAGGAAATATTTTTTTGTATAAAAAAAATAGTTTGTATGAATATTTTTCGATTAACAGGTTTTGAATGTCGATCAATTTTCAAAAAAGGATTTAACTACTTCAAAAACTAAAGTTAATGTAAAATATTATATGCTATTGATATTTTGAGTAAGCTTAGGTATGGTGAGTCTACAAATATTTATATGAAATTTGTTGTTTTAATACAAAAAGTAACTTTGAGGGATTACGGGAATACTTACAATCAAAAAGTATTCCGATTAGGAGAAACTTAGTTTTGTTTAGAAATTAGAAGTAGTTGCTCTCGTAATATGAAATAAAGCATCACCTTGATGGACTATTGGGGCATGGTTAGCACAGATAATATAACCATCATAAGTTGATTTTACAGCTGTTTCAAAACTACCATAAGGGTCACTAATAGTACCAATTTTATCACCTTTTGCTACCAAAGAACCTATCTTTTTGTGAGATCTAAACATCCCCGAATGTTTAGCACGAACCCAACTTGATTTAGTAATCATAACACCTTCTGGGAGGTTATAAAACTTCGTGATTTCTTTGCTGTAATCTCGCATATCCAAATGATGCATAACCCTTTGGACACCTTGAATGCCTACTTTTGTGACAATTCTGTCTAAGTGCAAAGATTTACCACCTTCAAATAGAAGAACACTCTTACCTAATTTGCGTAAGGTGTGTCTGAATGATTTTTCTCGCTGTTTTGCATTGATAATAAACTTAGACCCAAAAATTTTAGCTAAATCCAAAGCTTTAGTATCTTGAGCATCCAAGCGAATTTGAGAATAATTGAATCGACTAGCTCCTCCAGTATGAAAATCTATACAATAATCGATATGAGGAACAACTTCATTGATGATATGATAGGCAAACCGACTAGCTAAAGATCCTCTCTTGAAACCAGGAAACATCCTATTGAGGTCACGTCCATCAGGAAAGTCTCGCTCCTGGTTTAGATAGCCAAAAACATTGATAACAGGTACACATATAACAGTGCCTTTTTCTGGTATATGGAGTTCTTTTGTAATAACTTGTCGAACAATCTCCACACCATTTATTTCATCTCCATGTATACCCGCTGTAAGCAAAAGGCAAGGGCCTTCTTTTTTTGCACGAGCTACTACAATTGGAATATCGATAGGAGTCCCTGTGTGTAATCTAGCAATACTAAGCTGTATTGTTTTGCACTCACCAGGGGCAACAGTAGTTCCTAATATTTTCATAGTTACAGGACATTTTTTTCTACATATCTAATAATAGCTCCAGCAATATCTTTTTTGGTAGCACCTTCTATACCTTCTAAACCTGGAGATGCATTTACTTCCAATATCATAGGCCCCGAATCGGATTCTAACATATCTACACCTGCTATGCCTAAGCCTAGTGTTTGAGTAGCTTTGAGCGCAGTTATTTCTTCTTCTTTGGTGAGTTTAATAAGATAGGCCGTACCTCCTCTATGCAAGTTGGCTCTGAATTCTCCCTCTTTACTTTGACGTCGAATAGCTCCAACAACTACACCATCAACTACAAATGCACGAATATCTGCCCCTTTAGCTTCTGCTATAAACTCTTGAACTATAACACGTGCTTGTAAACCATTGAAAGCCTCTAATACAGAGTTCGCGGCACTAGTTGTTTCTGCCAAGACTACACCAATTCCCTGAGTACCTTCTAACAGTTTTATGACACAAGGCGCACCACCTACCTGATTGATAACACTTGCTACATCTCTAGAATAATTAGTAAAAGCTGTTTTAGGTAGTCCTAAGCCAGCACTAGAAAGCAATTGGAGACTTCTTAGTTTGTCTCTAGATTGAAGTAGTGATTGGGATTTGGTTGCTGAAAAGACTCCTTGCATTTCAAATTGGCGAACAACAGCAGCTCCATAAAAGGTAACAGAAGTGCCTATACGTGGAATGATTGCTTCAAAACCTTTTAATTCTTCGCCTCGATAAAAAATTTGAGGTTTTTTTTGTTCTATGACAATATCGCATTTAGTATGGTCTATGACATGCATCTCATGTCCTTGCAGTTCTCCTGCTTTTTTTAAGCGCTGGGTGGAGTATAGATTAGGATTGCGAGATAGGATTGCAATTTTTAGGCGTTTTTTCATCAGTTTTGTGCTTTGCTGTCTTGTAGTTGTAGGTCTTATAGTTGTTTAAGAATGACCTAATATTAAAAATGAAAGCCCTTTTCCTTTATTCTGCATTAAACTAAGGCTATTAGCCTATTTTTTGCTTTGTTCATAGAAAAAACTGTACTCACTTTTAATACAATCCTATTTTTAAACAACTTCATTAAATATACTAACTGTTTTGGAAAGTAGGGCAGCATATAAAACAAAAAATAAGGAAAAGGTAGAGATGCTTAGAATCCTGAATGAATTTTAGGTGAAAGAAAAAAATTATAAAGTTGGTAACATTTTTGTAGTTAGGTACATAAAATAACAAACAAAAACAATAAAAAAAGAAAAAGTAAGTTACCCTCATTTTTCAAAAAAAAGAAACGTATAGAACAAATCTACATTATTCTATTCTAAGCAAGTTTTCCCCAAAAAAAGTATTACAACCTAACCTCCTAAAAAAGAAATATTATGAAAAATCTAAAGAAAGCCTTAGCCCTTGCTGTGTTTACTGGATTTATTGCTACTTTTACAACATCTTGTGCGTCAAATTTGTATGGATGTCCAGGTAAAGATTACGGTTCTTTCAATGCAAGACGCCATTTTCAAGCACCTGTAGCTCAAGATAACCATGTTATTCAGGCAGTTAGCCCTCAAGGGACATTTTCTAAATTAGAAATGAATACATCGAAATAAAAGAAATTATAGTGTGAGTTGCCTAGAAGCAGATCACCACAAAGAATTGTTGTTGTTGTAAATAGAAGTATTAGGGGGCATGTTGTAGCCCCCTTTGCTATTTATAATAGGTGGAGACTATTCGTTTTGAAATGTATGGACTTTTAGGAATTTAGTCCTTTAGGCAGCGTACAGAAAGTCCATATTGCTTATTGATATTATCACGACTAATAGATTCAGAGTCATACCTAAGGTAGCGTTGCCAAGCAGTATTAGAAGATTTTTCTGTAGCAGACCAAAAGTTAGTAGAAAGACTAAGATCATCAAAGTAACTATATCCTAAGCCATAGCTCCCAGCTGGTAATGCAGCAAAACCAAAGTCATCCTCACTTTTTATACCATCCGAACTATAGCTCCATCCTAGTGATGATTTTAGAAAAAGCCCAACTTCGTACCAATCGTCATTATGCTTTTCAAATGGGCCTTTTATTTTATTTATATGTTTTATCAAGTGTTCCCAATCTTCATCTGTGGGCAAATGCCAACCAGAAGGACAGGCTTTCAAAGCTTGCGACCAAGTATATAAACGGCCCATTTTAGCAAGTTGTGTAGGAGTAAGAGTTGCACCTACTTGGATTTCTACTTCATCCCATTTTGTTAGCTTTCCACCATTTTCATAATAGTAAAACCCATTGTCATCTTGCTCTATATAATTCCTTATAATACAAGTTCTAAACTCGGATATATTGTTTTTCAGCAAAAGCGCAGACTTTTTTGAAACTAACCACTTCTCCATTGTCCAGTTTTACAGTACCACTAACTGTTCCAAATGGACCTTCATAGTCAGATTTGCCTAATGGGCCCAAGTTAATTTTTACTACATTAGGATACATAGGCTGAAAGGTGAGATGGATTCGATCATTTTGATCTTTTATTCTCCAAACATTATCGCTTCTGTAAAAATGAATACCAGGTAATCTATGCAATTTACCATCTATCCAAACACCATTTTCATTGTGACGTTCGTTATCAATAGATTGATTTTTTGTTAGATTGAGTCCATAAACTTTTCCATTTTTCACAAAAGCTGCTGTTATCCAATCCCATTTCATCACATAAGGATAAAAACCTTTGTGATCATCCGTCATGAAAAAACTTTGATCTTTCTCAAATCTGTGTCTATCAGAACCAAGATTCAAGAAACCAGACATGGGTATAATCGATTTGTGTGCATACATTCCTCTATTCTCAGCAAAAGGGACACTTACAACCATGTGATCACAGTTTTTGAAATCACCCGTTATTGAACCTTCTACATCAGGCAAGCCTTTTTCGCCCTTGGCACTGAACGAAATTTTGATGTATTCATCTCTTAGTCTATTTTCTATATGGACTGAAAAGTCCTTACTTTTGTAAGCGTTTGTGCTATTTAGGATATTGTTAGGGATCCTAAGCTGTAGCGGATTTACCTGTTTTTCGTATAGATATTGTTTTTTATTTTTAATATCTAGGATTCGAATTTGGGCAAAACCCATCAATTTGGCATTGAACAGAGCAATATTATAAAAGTAATTTTCATCGCCACCTTGAAATGCTTGAAATTCCTTGAGACGGAGGTTCTTAAGAAATTTAGGGATTTTGACTAAAGAGCTGATTCTTGCATCTATTAAATTTACATTTTCGATAGGTTCTTGAAAGAATCCAAATTCAATTTTGCCATCATTGACTAGCTGTTCTTTAGTACTTATGCTCATTTATAATAGGAATTATATCATTAAAGAAAATAGAAATATCCAACATAGTTATGCTCTAAAACAAAGTTACAATTTTTGATTTAAAAACTAACTATATCGTTTTTAGTAATAATACCAATCAACTGTTGACCTAAAACAACAGGTAAACAACCAATTTCTTTTTCTTTCATTATTTCTATAGCATCCACCAAGTCGTCATCAGGCGCAACAGTAATAGGAGTAGCAACCATAATATCTTTGACTACTGCATCTTTATTTTCGCTATTCTGATAAGTTTGCATATGTGTCCAAGTGAGTAGCCCAGCTAATTCTCCTTTATTATTTTCGACAGGAATGTGGTGAACATTTTTCCATTGCATTACTTTAGTAGCCAAATCAGCTAAGTCATTTTCATTGACTGTAAGTAATCTAGTCTGCATAATATGCCTAACCAGTTTGGGAGCAGACGTTTTTTGGTCACTTGGAGCCTCTGGCCACTGGTGCACAGGTGTACCTGTTTGTTGGTTCTCATAACTAGAACAAGATACTGCGAGCAATGCATAATCTTGGTTATGTTTCTCCTTTATATTTCGATAGTTCTCTATTAGCCATCTAGAGCCAGTTGTACCATTAGCACGTTGCTCAATGATACTAAGATAATATTCTATATTATTACGATCTATGTTTAGTTTTTCTAAACCTTGATAAGCTATTGGCAGCAGTTTTTGAATGACCAATTGAGAAGCAGGTAGAGAGCTCCCATTCCAGATCAATTCAGTTGACTTGCCTCTACGAGCAGCTTTTATAAAATTATCTTTAGCATCTCTGAAATCCATGGCTGTTTTCATGTCGTCAAAAGCTTTGGGGCGATTGACCATCAGACCTACCCAAAACACAAAGTTCGCCATCTCATCAACCGTACTTGGCCCTGATGGGATATAACGGTTTTCTATACGAAGATGAGGTTTGCCACCTCCAACACCATAGCAAGCTCGATTCCATCGATAAATTGTGCCATTGTGTAAGTTTAAGGCTCTTAGCTTAGGGATTTCACCTCTTTCTAACATAGCCAAAGAATCTTCCTCCAATTGGCTAGATAGTAAAATGGTGTGGCGTGCAATATCATTTTTGAAAATATCAGCAGGGCTGCCTTCAGACCAATCCATACCAAAGGCAACTCTAGGTTCTTTGGTGTTTAGTGCAAAAGAAGTGCTTCGAGTGTCGATACTTTGCTGAAAGAGTGCTATGCGGCTTTCGCTCCAAAGTTCTTTGCCTAATAAAAGAGGGGAGTTGGTAGCCATACTCAATATAGGTCCAGAGATTGCTTGCGCCCAATTGTAACTAGCTACAAAGTCCCTAGGATCTATTTGTAAGTGCAGTTGAAAACTAGTGCAACAGGCTTCAAATAGCACAGAGTCATGCATTGTGCTTAGCTCATCTACTCCTTTTATGTGTAGCTGAAAGTCAGTTCCACGCACTTGTCGCATCATATCATTAAGTGCCCAATATCTAGGATTGGGAGTCATGTAATCAAATTCTAATTCATGCTTAGTAATAGTTGGTAAAATACCTGTAAGTAGGACTTTGTTGTCAAACTTTTGCGCAGATTGATGAGCCTTGCTCAGCAAACCATCTAATTGCTGATGAACTTGAGCAAAACAGTCTCCTTTTAGTTCTATTGGGTCTAGATTGATTTCTAGATTGTAACGGGCCAACTCTGTAGTGAAATGAGGATCGTTGATGTCTTCTAATATAGGTCCAGATTGGTAAGATGGACGAAAGTCATCGTTCACTAAGCAGAATTCTTGTTCTGCACCTATACGAGTAATTCCTTTCTCAAATAGCTCTTTTTCGAGCATGATTTCTAAGGCTTTTACATCATCTAAGAGTTGACGAATAAAAGCAGCACGTTCGTGTGTTTGAATTTTATTGACCTTATGTTCTCCCATAACTTTGTGGTTTTATGTTTCTTAAAATTAAGGAGATCATTTCTTTTAAATGATGATGATCGTCAGCTCATTAAGTGATTTAGAATTGGAGAAGTTCTAAGAGGGAGGGATTAGGTAGAAATAAAGGATTAAAAACATTAAAGTTTACAAAAAAAATAAGCAACTTTGCATAGTCTCTGTTTAAGATTTAAGGAAGACTAATTTATAACTAAATTAAGAGTAGATGTTTCATTATAATAGACGTTATCACAAGCACGAACATGGAGAAGGATGTAATCATGATCACGATCACGACCATTCTCACAATGATAAAGAAGAGTTCAAAAAGGATAAAGTAAAGGTATTTCCTTCAAAAGAGCAAAACCAAGTTACTTTTGTCAATTTCATCAATCTATTTCCTACTGCAGAGCTACCTATTAGCCTAACTTCTGAAACACAGAGAACAATGTCTGAGGTGCAAGAGCCTTTATCAATGGTTTGGGCTGCTCATTTTTTGTTGTACCCCGATGAAGAAATTGATGAGTATACAGAATATATGGCTTGTTTTAGTTTGCCTAAAACGGACGACTTTTTTGCTGCAATCTATTGGGAGGCAAATCTATATGGCAATGGATATCATATGGCGACCTTCTCGAAGTCAGGCAACTTAATAGATAAAGTTTGGTTGGCTGGAACTAAATACACCGACAAAGAGTTGTTACAATCAGTATGCACAATTGAGAGTGATTGGAGTATGAATATAGTGGAAGGGAGAATTGATGCAATAACCAACCAAATAGATACTAGTAGAGAGCCAGAACATACCTACTTTCAGCTCACACTAGATGGCCAAATAGCCGAAATCTAATGTTAACTTATCCTTATCTTTCCTGCTTTCCAGATTAAAAACAAAATAAGTGCAACCATAAACCATAGAAATAGGTTTGTAAAGAAAAAAGCACATTAAAAAATAAGTACATAATATATGTCAAGAAAAAAGAAAAATAACAAAATCAAAAAACTAACCGTCCAACAATTAGAAAACGAACTAATCAAATTATTCAAGCGTGAATCTAAAACACGTTTTGCACCCAAACAAATTGGGAAACACCTAAAAATAGGAAATTCTAAAGATTCGATAGAACATGTATTGGAGAAACTACTAAACAGTGGTTTTATAGTACAGGTACGTTCTGGAAAATACAAGCTCAATAAGTTTTCGGGAGATAGAACAGAAAGGACTGATAGGTCTAGCGGAGGAAATGATAAACAACGTAATACTAGTGTAGGGGTAGTGGATATGATTCGGAGTGGAGCAGCTTATGTAGTTTGTGAAGGCGATGATGATGATATCTATGTACCTGCTTCTAAGCTGAAAGGTGCTTTGAATAAAGATACTGTAAAAGTACGTTGGAAACTTTCGAGAAGATCAAAACCAGAAGGTGTTGTGATTTCGATTGAACGCCGTCATAGAGAGGCTTTTATAGGAACTCTAGTAGTTTCTAGGCAATTTGCCTTTGTAATGCCTGATGACTCTAATTTATCTGTAGATATATTGGTAGACAGAAACCTTTTGGGCAATGCTGCTGATGGCGATAAAGTTGTAGTAGTGGTCGATAAATGGCATGACGAAAAAGGTCGCCCAAGTCCTCGTGGTCGTATTACCACAGTGTTGGGTAAAGCAGGAAGTAGCGATATAGAAATGAAATCTATTTTGATTAATAATGGATTTAATATCACGTTTCCTACAGAAGTACTTGACGAAAGTGAAGCTATTTCGACTAAGATAACAGAGCATGAGATTGCTAAGCGTAGAGATATGCGAGATATACTAACTTTTACGATAGATCCTGCTGATGCAAAGGATTTTGATGACGCCTTGTCTATCGAAAAACTGGAGAATGGTAACTACGAAATAGGAGTGCATATTGCAGATGTTTCGCATTATGTCCAACCTGATTCTGAATTGGATAAGGAGGCTGCTAAACGGACAACGTCTGTCTATTTGGTAGATCGAGTATTGCCCATGCTACCAGAGAAGTTATCTAATGGTTTATGTTCGTTAAGACCTCAAGAAACAAAACTTACTTTCTCTGCTATTTTTGAATTTTCTCCAAAAGGAGATTTAGAAGGAGAGTGGTTTGGTAAGACAGTTACGTTTTCTGATCGCCGATTTGCTTACGAAGATGTACAGGAAATCTTAGAAACAGGAGAGGGGGATTATGTAGATGAATTGAGATTGCTCAACTCTTTTGCACACAAAATGCGTAGAGCTCGCTTCAAGCAAGGTGCTATGAATTTTGAATCGCCAGAAGTACGTTTTGAGTTGGATAAGGAAAATAAACCTATCCGAGCTTACTTGAAAGAGCGCAAAGATGCTCACATGTTGATCGAAGATTTTATGCTTTTGGCTAACAAAAGAGTAGGAGCACTGATCTATGATCAAGTGAAAGAGAATGGAGGAACGCAGATCCCGTTTGTCTATCGAGTACACGATACTCCAGATATGGAAAAGGTAGGTAACTTTGGAGAATTTGCTAAACGTTTTGGTTATAATATCAAAGCAAATAGCCCTAAACAAGTTGCTCGTTCTTTTGGAAGTATGCTCAAGCAAGCAGAGGGCAAATCAGAGTACCAAGTTTTACAACAGTTGGCTATCCGAACAATGGCTAAAGCAGCTTATTCTACTGATAATATTGGGCACTATGGTTTAGCTTTTGATACTTATTCGCACTTTACTTCACCTATTCGTAGATATGCAGATGTTTTAGGACATCGTATTTTATTCGAATTTTTGGAAGGTAATAAAAAGCGAATGAATGCTTCTAAACTAGAAGAAATGTGTAAACATATCTCTAAAAAGGAGCGTAGCGCAATGGATGCTGAACGAGAATCTGTGAAGTATAAACAAACAGAGTATTTGCAAGATCATGTAGGGGAAGTTTTCCAAGGTGTAATATCTGGAATGGCAGACCATGGAGTTTATGTTAAGCTCTCTGAGAACTACTGTGAAGGTATGGTTCGCTATGATAATATGTTCGAATCTTTTACTATTCTAGATGATCGATTTCATATTCGTTCGATCAATCATACTTACAAAATGGGAGATGCTGTATGGGTACGTGTGCTCAATACCAACTTGCAACGACGTCAGGTCGATATGGAGTTACTTGATCCTGAAAAGGCTGCTAAAGAGTTTGGAGCGGCAGCAGCTGTTGCAGAAACTAAAGCAGCTTCAACAGATGAGGAACAGGTAGAACTTGCAACTCCTAGTCCTAAAGTAGCTAAGTTGTTCCGTGCAGCAGAAAATGCTTTTGATAAGAGTGAAATCAAGAAATATGCAGAAAAACAAGAGTTGCAATGGTATTTCCATTTGACAGATACTCCTGTAGAGGAAGGAGGGGTCTTGCTTTTGCAGATGAATCCTAAAGCAAAGCATGAAGCTCATTATGAGGGACAGCATTTAGTGCCAGCTCATAGTTTGAATGAGAACTCTGAGAAGTTTGCTAAAAAATCTGTAGAGATGCTTCAGCAGTTTTTGCCTGATGCAGATTTAAGTAAGGCGGTGTCAGCTTATTTCTGCCCATTTAGAGCTGAGAATGAGAATCAAATTTCGGGACATGATTTAGATTTGTCTTTGAAAGTGTTTAAAGAATTGCTCAAGGCCGTAAAACCTAAGCAGATTATAATCTTTTCTAATAATTTACGCAATTACTTAGATGCTCAAAATCAGTTGAAACAACCTCATATTCATGAGTTAAATTACAATAAACAAATACTAAAAGTGGCGCATGCTCGTATTAGTGTAGGGCGCAAGTTTGTATCAGTTTATTTCTTGCCAAATCCTGGTTCTAGAATTGCCAATGCTGCTCAGCAGCAGGCTTGGGAATGGGCCTTTGGAGATAAATAATAAAAACTACTTTTAGAATAAAAAAAACAGCAACTTGAATTCGTTTTCAAGTTGCTGTTACTATTTTAGTCGAGGGCTAGTTGGCTTTGCTTAATCAGCAACTTCTCTAGCCTTATATAATCCAAAGTTTACCTTGAAGTCTTCTGCTTTAGCCTTAGGAAATACAGCTTTTTGCCATTTGTTGTTTTGAGGTGTTAAGCGTTGATCTTCCTTTTTTATCTTGAAGGTAATAGGCATGTTAAAACCTTCTACATTAGTTTTCCATCGATAGCTTACCTGCAATTGATTGCCCTTTTCCTTGAGTTTATATTCAAATTTTGGAATAGAAGGGTGGTGCAAATATTGTTCGAAAAAGTAGTCAAAATTTTGACCAGTTTGTTCATTTACATAAGTAATAAAATCCTCTGTATTTACATTCTGAATGGTGTTTTGTTGGTAGAATGTTTTTAGAATTTTCCACCAAAGATCATCATCGCCTATTACTAAGCGTAGGGTGTGTAACATTACAGCACCTTTGTAGTACATATCGCTGTCATGCTCATCAAAGTTAACGTTTTTAGGACCTACAATCGGTTTGCGGTTAGCTATGTACATACTATAATATTTCATGTAGCGAACAGCATCATCAAAACTATGCATTTCTTCTACATAAATGGATTCCATGTAGGTTGTAAACGTTTCGTGTAACCACATTTCGGCATGGTCATTACAGCTAATGCTATTGCCCCACCATTCGTGACCTGTTTCATGTAGAATGATGAAATCTACAGGAATCCCAGGAGGGTGACCACCCATATAACCATCCATATATTGATTGCCATAGGCAATAGCTCCTTGGTGCTCCATCCCCAAATAAGGTGTTTCGACTAGAGCATAGCCATCATTCCAAAAAGGATATTTATCAAAGTATTTTTCAAATACTTTCAAAACATCATCTACTTGCTTAAACTGCTTTTTAGCCTTCTTGAGGTTGCTAGGCAATACATAGTAATCTAAGGGCAATTTGCTGCCATCAGTTGGGCTTACAAAAGTGTCAGAAAAATGTACATAATTAGCAATGTTCAATGTTACATTATAATTATTGATAGGGTAGCTGACAAACCAATCGTACGTTGTACTTGTGTCTTCTTGTACTGTATCTCGTAAGACACCATTGGCTACACACATTAGTCGACTTGGGACTTTGCAACGAATACGCATGCTATCTGGCTCATCTGACAAATGATCTTTGTTTGGCCACCAAAGGCTAGCTCCAATACCTTCGCAAGACACTCCAATCCAATGTTCTCCAGTACGATCATATTTCCAAGAAAAGCCACCATCCCAAGGAGCTTTTACTGCCTTTCGGGGAGTGCCATGATAGTAGACTAGTATGCTACCTTTAGTATCTCGCTCTTGCATGGTTCCAAAGTCTACAAAAACAGCATTATGTTTTCTATGGAAGGCTAGTGTTTGGTTATTATGTACAATGCTATCAATTTCCATTTCCTTGAATAGATCAATCTGGAGCATATTGAAGCCTCTGAGAACCTTATATTCAATCAAATTAGAACCTGATAGGGTTTGAGCATCAATATCTAAAGCAATATTTAGATCGTAAAAAGTAACATCATAACAAGTCCGTTCGGGTCTAAGCATGCCACGAAGTGTATCTGCCTCAGAAAATTCATACTGAGCTTGGCTGAAAAATGAGCATCCTAAGCAAAAAAATAGTAATATTGTATATCGCATTATAGGAAGGTTGTGGTAATTCGTTGAGTTTTAAAAAAAGAACTTGGCTTAAACATAATCTTACCGTAAAAATTGTTCCAAAGATAAGCACAGAAACTTATATAAGCAACTATCTCTAATGGAAGGGAGAGCTATTGTCCTAGTTTTCGAACAGAAATTTCAAAAATCAAAATAGAATGAAATTATCAATAAAATTTTTAGTGATCATCCTATTGCTAAGCACCTCATGTGGTAGTTGTCTTAGTACTTTAACTGCTCAAAAAAAGGATTCTAAGCCTAAGAATAGGATGTTGAAGGATATGCTGGATGGAGGTTTTGCAGATTTTTTTAATATTACAGAAAAAGGACGAAAAAAGATTAAAAGAGAAACCAAGATTCACTATAAAACAGGTGGGTTTAAAGAGCATATTGATATTTATGTATGGATTAATAAAAAGAAAAAAATAGTAGCTGCTCGATTAGAGATCAGTCGAAATTGGCTTCAAGAAAGCTTGGCTTTTGGGATAGATGTAGAAAAGAGCTTTGTAGAAGAGTTTGGTGCAGATAAAGAATATATAGAACCCTTAGTTTCTAAAATGTGGGGTTTGGCAAACGGAAAAGAGGAAGAGCTTACAGATGAAAATTTGCAGATAGCTTATGATGTAGTTATTGGTAAAAAAATGGATTATGAGTTCACGCATACAGACAAACAAACCATTCATTTTTCTAACATTAAAATGAAAAATAAGGAAGGGCATATTTTGGTTACAGAGTTTAGGTAAAGGGATTGGGTTCAAAATTAAATAGCATATAGATGAAGGTATTACATACAGCAGATTGGCATTTAGGCCAGAAGTTTTTCCATAGGGACAGAAAGGAAGAACATCAGAAGGCACTGAATTGGTTGGTACAACTGATAAAGGACGAAAAAATAGAGTTGTTGATCTTAGCAGGCGATGTTTTTGATACCGATTCGCCTCCAAATTATGCACGAAAATTGTATTACGATTTTCTGAAAAAACTGGTTGGGTCTTGCTGTCGAAATATTGTAGTAGTAGCAGGTAACCATGATTCTCCCAATATGTTAGATGCTGCCAAAGAGCTGTTTAAACTCTTGAATGTACATGTAGTTGGACATATTACAAAAGAAAGAGAAGAGCAACTGGTTCCTATCTATGATGAAGATGGAGAGTTGCAAACAATGGTGGGAGCTGTGCCTTATTTGAGAGATAGAGATATTCGGAAGAGTGTGGCAGGTGAAACATTAGAACAGCGTGTGGAAAATCTTAGGAATGGCATACAACAGCATTATGAAGAAATGTTGGAAGTATTGCAGCCTTATAAAGATCAAAATATTCCCATAATTGTTACAGGGCACCTGTTTGTGGCAGGAGGTGAGCGAGGAGAACGGCAAAACACCATTCATATAGGAAGTTTAGATGTAATAGATGCAAGTAGTTTCCCTCCTACTTTTGACTATGTAGCTTTAGGCCATTTGCATCGTTCTCAGAAAGTAGATAATCAAGATAGAATTAGATATTCAGGTGCCTTAATTCCTTTAGATTTTAGTGAGATCAATTTTGACCAAATGGTAAATATTGTTGAGTTTGATGGACAAAATCTGCACAAGGTACGTTCTGTTAGGGTACCCTTAACTCGAAAATTGAGATACTATAAGGGCGATTTGGATTATGTGAAATCTAAATTAAGCAACTTAGCAGGTGAAGTGGAGCTGCCTACTTGGCTCAAAATAGAGATAGAAACAGCACATTATTCTCCTGGTTTGCTAGATGATTTAGAAGAAATTATTGCAAATAAACCTGCTGAAATATTTGTGCTCAATCAACGAGCGGTTAACCAAACTGTTGCGCCGATAGAAGAAGAGGCGAATATTCAAACATTGTCAGATATTTCCGAATTGGAAGTTTTTAAGCGTTGTATAAATACTCGTGGACAAGTAGAAGCCACAGAAATGCAGGGCTTAGAGAATACGTTTAAAGAATTATTGACATGGATGGAGGAGAAAGATGTAGAGTAGTACACTAAAAAGTAGAGTTAACTCGTTGTGCATTAGTGGAATGTTTCGTATGTTTGTATTTGTTATGTATTCCCATTTTGAGAAAAAGAGGGGCTGACATTATTTTTGTAAACATTAAAATAGAAAATCATGAAAAAAACATTACTAAGCATAACATTAGCTTTTTTAGGTACAGCAACATTTGCCCAGAATGTAGGGATTAATACCCCAACACCACTAGCTCGCTTGCACATAACAGAGCCAGTTACAAACGCAAGAGGACTTCTAATAGATAAGACGAATGCAGAGGATGCTATTAATATCAATTTAACGAATGCATCAGGAGGTTTTGGGAATGCCATAGATATTACATTTAATTCTAATACAATAGGTTCTTCTGCATTTTGGCTTAAGAATTATGGCGGTTTTGGTGCCTTGAATATCGATAACTATGGTGATGCTATGGGGCTTCAAGTATGGGCTCGAAATACAACAACTACTAAATCAACAGCCGTTATTCATACTGAATCTGCAGGTAAATCATTGTATGTAGATGCAATCAGTACCAACACAGATACAATGGCTTATTTCTTAAATGCAGGAACAAGCTTAGGAGCTTATATTTATTCCAATGGACCTGGTTTGCGAGTTTTTGGAGATGGCACAAGTAATTATGGTGTATATAGTTTGTCAGATGACTATTATGGTGTATATGGGTACACTAATGCCGCAGCGTCTTTTTCTGGAATTTATGGTCGTGCAGTTGGCTTTTCTGGAGTAACAGGTTCTACAGGGGCTGGTTCTACTTATGGTGTTTTTAGTTATGGTGATTATGGTGGAACAGGTGCTAAGTATTTTGTAATAGATCATCCTCTAGATCCTAAAAATAAGATGCTTAAACATTTTTGTATAGAATCTGACGAACCTATGCTAATTTATCGTGGAAAGATGGAATTTGATGCTAATGGTGAGGCAATTGTGCAATTGAAAGATTATGTGCAAGCTATTAATACCAATTATACTTATAATCTAACGCCAATAGGTCAGTATATGCCTTTGTTTATAGCCGAAGAGGTGAATGAAAATGGAATGTTCAAAATAGGAGGAGGAACACCTGGAGCTAAAGTGGCTTGGACAGCTTATGGTCAGCGAAATGATGCTCATTTCCAAGCTCACCCTGAAAAATTAAATCCAGAAATGGATAAACCTGATTATATGCTTGGCAAGTACCTTGATCCTGAAGCTCACAACCAACCAGCCTCTATGGGCTTAGATTTTGATCCTTCTGTCGATAATAAGACTGACAAAAGAATTGTACCTAAACCTAATAAACAGGCACCTAAAATGGAGGTTTCTACAGCACAAAAATAGTATAGAATTAAATATAATTTCTTTGAAGTAAAAAAACAGACTTTATCAATTTTTTGATGGGATCTGTTTTTTTTATGGTAAAATCTAAGAAGTAGAAATGTTTGGTTAAAAATATTGCTAATACGTTGTCTGTTAGTATAATATTTTGTATTTTAATGTTATGGCATATGTTTACTTTTGGAAAAGTGCATGTGAGTATTATATTTATACACTTAAAATAGAAAACTATGAAGAAAGGATTACTAAGCATAACATTAGCTTTTTTAGGTACTACAACATTTGCTCAAAATGTAGGTGTTGGAACCAATAACCCCTTAGAAAAACTACATGTAGATGGTGGTACAGTACGTGTATCTGCATTGGCAGGTGCAGGCCAGCGTGTAGTATATGCCGACAACAATGGAAATTTGACTGCTTTGGCAGATGGGACAGCTAGTCAGGTGCTCACTACTAATGGTGCAGGAACCTTGACTTGGACTACTGCTGCTGCTGCTGGTGATATTACTAGCGTAACAGCAGGCAATGCCTTGACAGGAGGAGGAACTACTGGTGCCGTAACTTTGCATGCTGATGCTAATAATGGATTGACTGTAAATACAGGAGCAGATAAAATTCAATTGGGTGGTACACTTATTCAAGCAACTACAATTACTCAAGGTGTTCATAATATGAATTTTAACTTGAATAGCTCAGGTGACTTTCATGTTCAAGATAATGGAACAAATAAGTTTAGTGTATTAAGCAATGGTGATGTACAAGCTGATGGAACTACTTTTTATGTAGATCAGAGTACTAATCGTGTAGGTATAGGACTTACTGGGCCTACTGAAAAGTTGGATGTATTTTCTGGAACAGCCAATGCTATTTTTGGGCATAGTTCTAATGTAGGGGGCTATTTGGGATTTGAAAATAATATTACCTTTAGTGGGCAGACATTGCAAGGAGCTGGAGTTTATGCTAATAACCCTGCTGCTGGTTATACTAGTATTTATGCACAGTCAACAGGGGCTGCAACTGTTGCTGCAAATGTTAGTTATTCTAATGTATGGATGGCTAGTTATAGTCTTATTGATTATGATCGTACTGGAACTGCATCAGCAAGTTATGCGCAACTAAATACAGATAATTCTACTAATACAAATAACCAATATGGATCCCGTAGTTTGAGCCTAAATGATGCTACAACAGGAACTGTTGGGGCTAATGTAGGGTTAGGTGCATTTGGTGATGGCAATAATGCTAGACCAGGTTATGGTCTACTTGCAGCTGGATTTACAGGGACAGAAGATGCTTATGGAGCAGAGTTTCAAGGTATTGGAGGTGGCGGAGGCCAATTTGTAACTGTAGCAGATGATTTAAATAATAGAAAAATTGTAGGAACAGGAACAGTAAGTGAGGTTATTCCAACAGCTAATCATGGACGTATCACTTTAACCTGCCCTGAGTCACCAGAGTATTGGTATCAAGATTATGGAACAGTAGAGTTGGTAAATGGTCAAGCTCATGTCGAATTAGATCCAATCTTAAAAGATATTATAGTAGTAGATAAGGATAATCCGATGAGAGTATTTTGTACTCCTGCTGGTATGACACACTTTAATGGTGTAGCTATTATGAACCAAACTGCCACAGGATTTGATTTAGTGGAGTTGAACGGAGGAAATCATTCAGGAACAGTCCACTATCAATTAGTTGTTAAACCTAAAACTAACTATGGTGAAGGTCGCTTCCAACAAGCAAATGCTCCATCTTTTGCTAGACATTTAGACTTACCTAAAGCTAAAACAGCTAATCAGCATGATCGTAAAAAGGTATTTGAGTGGCCTGCAGATTGGGATGTATATGGATATAGAGCAGAGTTTGAGGAATATAGAGAATCTCTAAAGGCAACTGCTACACAAACTAAACAAGATCGTTAGAAATAGCTAAACGTAATATAAAAACAGGATTTACTTCTAGAAGTAAATCCTGTTTTCTGTTACACTAACCACTGTTTTCTGTTACACTAACCACTGTTTTATATTAGCTACAGCAGCATATTGCTCAAAAAGCACAACAGCTTCTTGCAATTGCTGTTCAAAATCAGGTTGTGCATCAAAATCAAAAAACAGCATCAAGAAGCGTTGAGTGTTGTTACTAACCATCGTCCGCATAGAATCGCTAGTTGGACTACCAAAAGCGCCTTGTTTATCTCTGAATACAGGTAGGTTGGCAATATTCAATTCTCCACGCCCAATAGCTTGATAAGGTTCATCTATCTCACCAATACCTAAGGTAATCTCACCTTGGATTTTGTTTAGGTCATAGCCACCTATAGAATAACCTGTTTGGATAGAAACAAGATTGAGTGTATCTACCAAATTATTGATCTGATATAAACCTTTACCCTTCACGATTCTACGCAAAAGTGCTTCTGCTGATAGTCTATAGCGGCTAGGGTCTTTCCCTAATGCTTTATAGCCTTTTCGGGAGGCTTGTATAGTTGTTTTTTTACTAATGCCCTCTATTGCCAACTCTTTTTGGATACGTTCACTTTCTGTAGCAATAAAATTGGCTAATTTTTCGGATTGAGGAGCAATCTGCACATCACAAGCAATGCAGCCTAACCTCAGTTTAGGGCATTTTTCTTTGATGGCAGGACTGATGTTGATAGTTATCATAATTTTCTTAATAATACATCTTTTAAAAATGGATTTTGGAAATCGGTCTGTTCACCTATTTTGCTCTTACCATCAGATATAAATCTTGCTGCAAGAGGTTTTTTATATTTAATGGATAGCTGCTGTACTAGTTGCAGCACTTCTAATACTCGTTCTTTAGATTCGTCTATGCCAATAGGGTAGGTGTCTATTCCTAAACCAGAATGTAGAGACAAAAAGATATTCCGTTCTATCGAAAATTCCCCTTTTTCATAGGCTTCTGCTAATTCAAAATCTTCTAAACATGGAAACATAAGTCCACAAAGTCCCACAGGATTAGGATTTTGTGTTTTAATATAGTTCGATATTTTAGTGAAGACAGGGCTTGTAGCTGCTTGCCCTAAACTGGGGTAGAGCTTTTTGATAAAGTTGAGAAAACTACCTTCTTCATTGTATAAAGGTGCTATAGAGGAATCAATGCCTAAGTAATCTGGTTCGTTTTTAAACAACTCTTCTATCTCTTGCCAAACCGTTTGCATGTTATCAAACCATTGCTCTAAGGTTGTACACCCTTCTGCCAAGTTAGTGCATTGCAAACCTATCGAAAAACCTTCTTTTTGATAGCAGGCTGCAGGGAAAAAAGGACTAGAAGTAGCATTGTGAAAGGTATAGGTGAAATTGAATGTCTTTTTAGGTGCTTTTGTAATGATTTCGAAGAGTAAATCAACATCTTGAAGTGTAATTTGATCTAGGAGCTGTAGATGGAAGGAGGTATTCGATACTTCAAAAAAATCATCTAATTGTTCCCACGCTTCTTGGCGTCCTAAGCGACCAACACTCAGTATAATCTCTTCTGAGCCATTTGCTAATGCTGTATTCAAACCTTTTATGGATAGCCCATTCGAACAGATGCGTTGTGTTTGAACTAAGTAGTCTTTTTCTTGTAGTTTTAGACTCAATTCCTGAAGTCGTTCAATTGTTTTGAGACTAGGAGATTGTGTGAAATAGCCAATAGTTCTAATAAACTTTAGCATAGTGTTGCTGTTTAGGTTTTTATGAATGATATTGGATAACTTTAGAATCTGATGCAAATTAATTAAAAAAAATTGAATACTAATGTATACTGAATTGATTGTACGCTATCTCCATTTTATCGGAATTTTTGTGATGATGTCTACTATTGTTGGAGAGCATTTATTGCTCAAAAAAGAAATGACTAGACAAGAGATCAAACGCCTTTCTGCTATTGATGGTATTTATGGATTGAGTGCAATGGTGGTAATTGGTGCAGGACTTAGTCTTTGGTTTTGGGTAGGCAAACCTTCTGTGTTTTACACCAAAAATTGGATATTTCACACCAAGATGACTTTGGTTATAACAGCAGCCTTATTATCCATTTACCCAACCGTCTATTTCTTGCGCAATTGGAAAGGAGACCCAACTGAAATAGTGCAGATTCCTAATGCTATCAAATGGGTGGTTCGTATAGAGTTGTTGTTGCTGTTTTTAGCACCTTTATGCGCAGTGTTTATGGCTCGTGGTATTGGATTCTTTGGATAGGAGTTAAATGAACTATATTTACATTGATATATATAATAGTAATTGCTCAAAAAAACAAAAAGAAGATGATTTTACCTAAATATATAGGATATGTTTTTGGACTGCTGTTATTATTGCAAGGTTTAAGTTGTTTTGGGCAAACTAAAGATAAAAATAGAGGATTTGCTTATTACCCTAGTCTCAAAGATGATATTTATTGGCCTCAAGAAAAAATTGATAGCATACAAAAAGAAGGCAAAATAATAGCTCAAAAAAAGGTTTTAAAAGCAATAGGTAGCAGATTAGAAGTCCTTTCCTTTGATAGCAGTCTTATGTATTTGAACCATCTACCAGAGAATATTTGTGAGTTAACAACTTTGAAGGAGCTTAATTTATATGGTATTGTTGTAAGTCAAGATATAGATAGTAGCCTTAAAGCTAAACTAGGAAAATGTAATCTAGTCTTTCTTGAGAATAAAATTCCTGATATTTTATTCTGTTTATCAGAATTAGAAGTATTAAATTTGGGACTTAATCCTATTGCTATTGTGCCTGAAGAAATTGGTCAGCTCCAAAACTTATAGCCAAGGCGGATTAGGTTAGATAAAATCCAGCATCTTTGTGAAAGAAGAAATTATAGACTAAATCAGGTTGTTTTTTTAGCCACTCATA
>JAAEPD010000601.1 GCA_024222455.1 Aureispira sp. | reverse complement strand
GTACCCATGGTCTGTGGTATACCCATTTATGCATCCATTGGTGGGGTCCAACCTCTTCTGTTCTGGCGATGCCCAAAATTCTGATCTTGGCCTGGCCCCCAATAGGGCTTCGCATGTGCTTGATTTGTTCTTTGGTATTGGTTATAGTTGTGACTTTGCCTCGAACCCCTATTATTTTTTCTTATATTCTGTTGGATTCTAGTTGAATGTAGATACCAGCAGTTGTTTTGTCTGCATTCTCCTTGTAATAACCACTTGCATTGCACAGGGTGCTCGTATTTGCATCTATTATTATAACAGCATCCATTTTCTTTCCATTGTTTACATACCTCCCGATGTATATATCTACATCTATTCCCGTTTTTACATCCCTTTCTAAAATACCAGCATTCTTTTACACTATCATTATTCATTTCAATATTTTTATTCTTATTGTTATCCTGATTGTTTATACTGATGTCCTCTTTACCCCAGGTCTTTCCAAGAGTGTCACCTTTACATCTAGACTCCTTGTCACACAGGCCATCTTGATGTGACATCTTACCAGTGTGGTCGATCATGACCTCCTTGTCTATTTTTTTGTTTTCTATTGTTGTGTAAGGAGTGTTATTTTCATTATTTTTGATTTCTCATCTTTACTCGCATTATTTATGTGAGTATCTTTTCCTTCATTTTCTTTTATTTTTGGTTTTATTGTGTTATGTAGCCATTCTCTCGTTTTTGTTGGTCCTTTGCAAAGTGGCAAT
>JAAEPD010000600.1 GCA_024222455.1 Aureispira sp. | reverse complement strand
GTGGTAACGATTACACCATAAAACAAGGTGGTAACATTATAGATTCAAAGAATAGCGCAGCAGTTGTTACACCAGATATAGCTTATATAGGCAAGCGATCCATAGGAATGCAATATTTTAAAGGTACACCAGCCAACCTAATATTAACTGATGATGAGTTAGGCGAGACACTAACATTTCCACTACTCAGCAATGACATTGAATACCCTAATGAAAATGTTATTGGTGATGAGCTATGGACAAGTCCAACGGTTGGTGATTGGGTGGATAATGGTGATGGCAGTTATACCTTAACTGGCGATGGCAGTTATCAGGTTATCTCTATTAACACGCCTGTATCTGGTACTCTATATGAAATTGAATTTACTGTAGATGATATTAACGGTAACATGAAAGTGCAATCTGGCGGCGGTGCAATACATACGTTCTCTACTACAGGAACGCACACCATACAAGAAACTGCAACAGCCAATTTAATCGGATTTGCCAGAAGTAATAGCTCAGTTAACTGCACAATCTCTAATATATCTGTACGCCAAATAACAAACGCTATAACATTTACTGACGTATCGATGGAATTATCTACTCTTACTAGCAATGTTTTAAGTACTGATACTGCAGTGGCGGTGAGCCTAAACAGAGCACCTACAATTTCACGGGCCGATTTATTGGGAGGTGATTACCGAGCAGATACTTTAGTAGGCGCCGTTGTCCGTTGTACAGATGGTAATGCTGGCGACGGGCTTTACATAGCTGTAGGAGCTGACAATACCGACTGGCAACTTATAACAACGTCCGGCACAGTGTAGCTATTTATTTGCAGTATTCGCAGGTATTTAACCAATTTTTATACAAATATAGAGGAGACTAAGATGACAATATCAGCAACTGCGAGAACAGTTAATATATTTAGAGGGTTAACAGGCAAAACTTTAAACAGCAACCAGATAGCTAGTATAATTGACAACTATATTAATTATAGAGATGTTATGGGGTATACAGAGGAAGAAAAGGCCCAAAAGTTTATTGATAAGATATTATTTTATATTAAGCACCAAGTTAAGACAGGGGCAAACAGACTAGCTACAGAGCTGAACTCTTCAGTAGTTGCTGAGGCTGTTGAGTCTTCTGTGATAGATTTATAGCAAATAGGAGTATATAGTGGAATTAATAAATCAATGGCCGGCATGGATTGGTGTACTCTATTTAGCGGTAGAAGCTTTAAAAGTATACCTACCCTATAGAGCAAAGAACAAAGAAGTTGCTAAAGGTGAAACCGAGAAAACCGGAAAAATTGAGAGAGATGATATAACGGACTGCCTGTTCCAAATGTATGATATGGCAAAGGGTGATCTAGAAACTGAGAAATCAGAGATAAAAGAATTAACAAAAACATTAAAAAAGGCTAATACTGAAATAAACTTATTAGAAAGAAAGATAGCAGCATTAATGCGTGTATTAGACGATATACTAAAGGATGGGCCTAATGCCCACAACGCATACCTTGCTGCTATGCGTAAATACAAAAATGAAATAGAGGAAAATGTAAATGTTTAAGTATGGAAAATCATCAGAGAAACGACTTAGTTCCTGCGACGAAAGACTGCAGAGAATTATGCGTGAAGTACTGAAAAGATCTACGCAAGATGTTAGTATTTTGTGTGGGCATAGAACAGAAGAGGAACAAAATAAAGCTTTCAATGAAAATAAAAGTAAAGTAACCTTCCCTAATAGTAAGCATAATAGCAAACCATCTAGCGCTGTGGACATCGCCCCATACCCCATAGATTGGGACGATACAGAAAGGTTCAAACTACTTACAAAAGTAGTTTTAAGTGTTGCGAAAGAGATGGGTATTAATATAAGATGGGGAGGAGATTGGGATATGGACGGAGACACTACAGATCAGACATTTAACGATTTACCTCACTTTGAATTATGTTAGATAAATTTCTAGCTTTTGTAGATAGAAACCATTTAGTAGCTACTAGTATCCTATATTCTATACTGTTTTTCACGTTGGAGATTATTGCTGATGTAGTGAGCTATGGTTTAACGGAGCCAGCCAGTATGCAAAAGGCAGCAATAATAGCAGCAATACTTACCCCTATCTCTGGTCTACAGGCCGCTGTTATTTCATTCTATAATAAAAGGAAAGACGCAAAATGATGTATTTTAAACTGTTAGGATCTTTAACGGTCTTAGGCGCCTGCCTAGCAGGTTACTTTTATGTTTCTGGACTACAAAATGAGGTTGTTAGTTTAGAAAAGTCCAATACCAAGTACGAGTTAGTCGTAAATGAACTTAGTTCTAACATGGCGGCTATTGTGGCAGACATAGAGAATAATAAAGCCAGGTTAATTGAGTTTGATAATAATGTTAAAGCTAATGCTAAAGAGGTTGATGATCTGAGAACTAAAATGTCTAGGCACGACCTGAACAAAATCCTACAGGGAAGCCCTAAGCGCTTTGAAAAAATAATTCAAAAAGGTACAGATGACTACTATAAAGAACTTGTGGAGGTATCCAAATGGGAAGATCAATAGCTGTAATTTGGCTCAGTCTACTACTATCCGGCTGTTTCGGCAGCAGTGTAAGAGAGCCAGAAATAGTATATCAAACTAGACCTATAGTTTGTGATGTAACAAAACCTAAGATAATTAATATATTACGTGTTAGACCTGGTGTAGTGCAAGACGCAGCAGGTTTATGGTGGGTCTCTTTAGATGGAAAATCGTACAGTAATCTAGCTGTAAACAATAAGGAAGTTGTGCGCTACATCAAGGATGTGCAGGGGTATGCTAATACGTTAAAGGCGTGTATAGAAAACACAAAAAAAGGGGGCTAGTGCCCTCTTTTTTATTTGATTTTACTAAAAATTTCATACAATTCTTCTTTGAATTCTGAACCTAACGCTTCCCAACAGTATGTTTTTAAGTCCATTAGTTCAAAATTTAATAAAAGCTGGTCTCTTCCTGCGTTCAAATTCTTTATATACTGAGCTTTACCTGGTATAGGTATTGCATCTGCAATGTCAAACGCGCTACCATACTCGTCTAAAAGTTTCTTTGCCCTTACAGGCCCTATTAGAGGAATGCCTGGGACATTATCTCCCATATCCCCGTCTAAAACTTTAAAGTCAATATACTTATCCATTTCTATGCCAGGGTAGTGCAGGTCCCATGACTCATATGTAATCTCTTTTCTAGTTATATAACTAAACCTAGATACATTCTCCGCTATTAGTAAATCCCAGTCTCTATCAGAGCTTATCAACCAAGTATGTTTAAAGTTCTTTGCGAATTTGTCACATATGCACGCAGCTATGTCGTCAGCCTCAACCCCCTTCATCTTGATAACTGGGTACTTTTTAGCGCACCACTCTAGTGCTGCATTGTACGTATCAAGGAAAAGGAGGAAAGCTTCTTCCTCTTCTTTAGTTTGTTCACCATACTTAGCTCTGCGGTTACCTTTATACTCAGGATATAGTTTGGTTCTGTAAGTAGAGCGCTTAAAGTCTGTTAAGATAACTATATGTCCCGCTCCGTAAGATTTAGCTAAGGATTCTATAGTACTTAGATATGCTTCCATGTCTACTGAACCACAAGAATGTTTCCATCTAAAGGCTAAATTTAATCCGTCAACTACTAAAAGATTGTTCCCGCTTGGCGGCCTTACCGCCTCCAAATCGTCAAATGCTATTCCCATTATAACTCCTCTTCCGCATATCTCATAACTACTTCGCAACGCAGCTTACTTAAACTGGCAAATATTGTTACTTTATTCTTTGTATCAAAAACCTCGTGATACTCTGCAGTATTGCTTAATACATACCTTAAACCCATCTCATATCTCCAAATGCTTCAAAAAAGGCATTATACTCTAGTATTACACCTACATTGTTCCCAGTATCTATTATAATGGACTTAACATTTTTTCCTTCAAGGGAAACGTTTGTTATGAGATACCATTTTGATCTATCCCACTTGTACATTACAACAGGTTCTTTATCTGTTTCTTTGGCCTGCCTACACGCCTTATCCCACCATTCGAATATAGTAGGGTCTTTATTTATCAGTATTTTACTGGAAAGTTGATCTTCTTTATAGTGCTTAACTTCTATGAGAAAATTATTTTTCTCATTGGGTACGTAAAGATCCCCTTTCAGCTTATGGTTAGCATGCAAAGCTCCAGAACTTGGAGTCCTCTCCCACGCAAGCCCTGTGCTATCTCTCATTAAGTTACGCGCCACCAACTCTGCTCTAGCCCCTTTTGCTCTACTATCTACCATCTGTTAACCTACTTATATTATTAGTTTTCTCTATTACCATTATAGGTATTAGAGGGTGCGTTGATTCGTGAGAGACTATAAATGTGTTTAAGTTTTCCTTTATTAGTATCTCGGATAATTTCTCTTTCCCTGCATCATCTAATACCCCTACAATCTCGTCTAGGAATAGGAAGTTAATGTTTGAATTAGCTAGCGTAGTCATAACCTTACGTATAGCAAGAATAGTAGATATATTAACCCTAGCCAGCTCCCCCGTAGAAAGAGTTTCTATAGCTACCAAAGAGCCTGCATCATCAATAATGTCTACATTAAGTTTTTCCTTTTCCAATAGAAACACTAACCTGAAAAAGCAGAACTCTGATAAATACTCATTAATAGAGTCTTCTAACACCTTTACACTAGATTCTATTTTATAGCTTAAAAGTCCGTTAGTAGAGAAGGCACTTTTTAGTAGTTCTACATAGGATTTCTCCTCTGTGGCTGCATCAAGTACTTTAGATTTCTTATTTGCGTCAGTTCTGAACTCGCTCAATTGACTTGATATAACATCTACCTTTGCATTAAATGCGGATACCTTTGTATTATACTCAATTACCTCATTTGCTTCTTTCTCTACTTGGTATAATTCATTCCTGAGACTCTTGTACTCAGCAGACAACACCCCTTCATCCAAAACCTCTACTGCTACATCTTCGTCTATAACTGTATTTAACCTAACAAAAGAAGCCTCGGTCTTTCTAGCTACTACTTCTTCAAGTCTTATTTCTTCCCAACCCTTTAGCTCAGCCTGTAGTTGTTGTATCTCTAGAGCATACTTATGTATCTCATCTGTTGCGGATTTTAGAATATTTGCTACATTCTCTGTATCCACTTCTTGAAAACAGTTAGGGCATTCCTTTATTCCGTCTAAATTAGAGAATGTTCTTTTAGTAGCGCCCGCAGAATTGCTGCTTGCCTTCAGGCCACCCATTTTCTCATTTAACTGTGCTACCGCTTCTTTATCATACCTTACTATATCTTTGCTGAATGATTCTATATCTAACGCAGCAAGCTCTTTTTTGTACTGATTATTATCCACTATCTGTTTGTTCAAGACTTTGATACGAGAGATTCTATCCTTAACAATACTAATATCTTCAGATATTCTAGCAGGTATTAGTATTTTCTTCTTTGACTCTTTTTTCGTTAAACTCATATTCTCGTGTTTGGCAATCCAAGATCTGATTTGCTCAAGAGCGGCACTGGCCGATAGTATATCTTTACTTATATCTCTGCAAGCTACTTTAAATACCTCGTGCTTTGATAAGTAGGTGTCTAGCTTTAATAGTGATATTAAAAATTTCTTCCTATTAGTATCTGTAGCTGTTAAAAATTCTAAGTTTGTTGTCGAACTTTGATATAGAAGTTGTGAAACCATTTTAAAGTCGGAAAATCCGATAATATCGGCAATCGTCTTGTAAGTCGCTATTGCGGTGTGACTGGATATATCTAAACCATTTTCCGATAAAGTCAATGTTAATTTAGATTTAGATCGTTGCAAGTTGATTTCATACGTACTCTCATACTTCTCAAATAGCAAAATTATCCAATATCCGGGAATGTCTGTATACCTGTTAGATATATCTTGTTTTTTAATATTCCGTGTATTTTTACCAAATAATACTTCTTGAATTAGTAAGGGGATAGATGTTTTACCCGCCCCGTTTACACCTACAAGTTGTGTTATAGGATTAGCTTGCAGGTCTATCTCATTATCTTCTCCATAAGAAAAACAGTTTCCCCACCTAAGTTTTTTTAATATAATCATCGTAAAACCTCAAAGCTTTTTCTAATTTGTTTTCATCTAATTTAACTATCTCTCTAAGATACAGCTCTAACTCTTGCCTACCTGTCATACCCTTTAACTGCAATGTGGACTTAGAGTCGTGTTTAATCAATTTTTTATCTAATAAATCTATATCTTTGCTTACCTTCGCTAGGTCTACAGCGTCCCCCTTTAGTTCATATATAGTATGGTGTGGATGGGTGCGTACTATTTCCTCTTCTGTCTCCACTGTTTTCCGTATTAACTGTGGTACTTTTATCTCTACCCACTCCCACGACCAGGTGTCTGTGTCTATAATGAAAACTCCGTTACTTACCTCTTCCCTATGGAAGGAGGTAGTACAAGGAGATCCAGGGTATACGATATTACGCTGCGCATTTGAGCGGGAGTGTAGATCTCCTGCAAATACTACATCCCAATTCTTGAATATATCTAAATCCACTTCTGGTGTAACGTGTGGAGGTATTTCTCCGCGTACATGTGTCATTAGACAGTACGCTTCGCTACCAAACGTGCGAGGGTTTTTTTCAAAGTGTTTTAATCTACAATACGGTATCACATCGAAAGGAAACTCGTCTGTAGCAAAATGGTAATCAGTGATTAAGCTTATATCAGAGTTAATACTGGCCAGTACCCCTTCTAACAAGCTAAGAAAAGTGTGGCCTTTCTTAGTCGCTTCATGATTACCGTCAAAAATGTATATAGGGTTCTCCTGTCCAGCTAGATACCCTAAATAGATACCCAATTCTTCTAAATTAGGTAGCTTGTCAAATATATCACCGCCATGTACTTCGCAGTCTACAGAGTACTCACTCTTAACTCGAACCAACTCACTAAATAATATTTTGTATCTATTTCTAGCCCAATCCCTTGGCACTGATTTTTGCCCTATCTTTATATGTAAATCTGCTGTGAACATTACTTTCATGTTGCAGCTCTTTTAGCTTTCTTACAAAGATATTTTATACATGTTGGATCGAGAAAACAAGTGAGCGGTGCATAACCTAATATACTTACTATATTCTTTAAACCTGTATCATTAATTCTTTTCTCCAGGTCTTTATTTGCAGGCCTGTAAGAGTGTGTTGCATAAGAGGCCTGCCATTGTGATTTTATCTTACGTCTTATTGCTTTTACTTTTTTCTGTCTCAATTTAATACTCCTTTAAAATATAAACGGGGCTGAAAAACCCCGTTTATTATGTTAAAAAATCTAGAAAGGTATATCGTCGTTACGGGCATCTTCTGCCTCTATCTGCTCCTTTGTTAACGCTGGGGCCCTACCCCCAACAAGTTCTTCTGGAATCTCATCCTCATCCTCATCTTCTGTTCCGAGGCATTTCTCTTTAAGAAACTTTTCCTGAGCCTCTGGCGTAGGTCTTGGGAACATTTCATCTAATGACCCCGCTTCTACCACTAAAACTTTCTCAGCGTCAGTAAGTGCTGATACTTGTATATCCCCGAACTCTAATGAATACTCTACATTAAACGCAGCAGGACCTGTTTTAGCTCTGCTAGCTACTATATCCCATCCCTTATCTTGATCTGTAGGATCGCCAAACTTTTTAGCGAAACTAACAATGGCTTGTAATAATTTTTTCTTGTGGTCTACAGCTTTTACCTTTCCGTCCTCGCGATCTATACATAAGCTCTTGTAAGACCAAGAACACTTCATATCAGGGAAGAGCTCTCTAACCCAGTCTTTTTCCTTGTTCTCGAACTTTTCTATATCACGATTAAAGC
The DNA here is from genome assembly GCA_024222455.1 of Aureispira sp. Classification (GTDB taxonomy): domain Bacteria; phylum Bacteroidota; class Bacteroidia; order Chitinophagales; family Saprospiraceae; genus JAAEPD01. The sequence continues at coordinate 12,440 of JAAEPD010000600.1, read as the reverse complement.
CTAGGCACTCAACAGGAACACTACCAGAACCATCTGCTAATGGAACCCAATATACGTACATAGGTAACATGTCACCTACCAACCTAAACGTGTTGATCCCGTTTACAAATTTAATTCTATCCGGCCCTGCTTTGTCCGCCTTTCCTTTCATGTCTTTAAAATTTAACGCCATTTCTCTGTTTCCTCTGTTTCATATTTAAAATATATTTGTCTGTCATCGACTGTTATTAACCTGTTATATTGTACGTTTGTGTCATGCGCCACTAAAGCCGGAAGGCTTAATGTTTTATGAAACTTATAGCCTGCGAAGTTTCGCCTACTACATAGCTCTACGTACTGAACTATATCATATGCAGAAACTGAAGAGTCCTGCAATACATCTTTTAAGTTTAATATGTAAGATTTGCCTTTTGGTACACCCCATTCACTAAGTAACTTTAGTTTAGAAGATATTCTGGGACTACCGGGTATATTTAGGCAGTGTTTAAGGAAATATACTATAGTGGGAGGGTGGTTTTTACAGGCTACCTTAATTTGTTTCCAATCATACTTAATCATAAGATCTCCAGTAAATATATTATATCAAAATTTTAACACACTGTCAAGAACTATTTTTACCTAATGTCTATCAGCTTACAAGGCCAACCTTTGCTAGCATAAAATGAAGCCCTAGCGTATGCTTGTCTTTTTGCTGTAGAGCCTTCTAATTTTAAGTCTACACAAACGGGAGTTAGTTTTCCCTTTTGTATGCGCTGCACTCTGCCTACTATTTGCTCTAACATAGGGTCGTTGTTAGTAGGGGCGCCAAGTATCACACAACTCAGGTGATCTTCAGATATACCTTCTTTGAATATAGATATAGCCCCTGCTATACCGTCTTTGCTGCCCTCCCTAACTTGAAGTAGCAACGCATCTCTTTCTTCTGTACTTTTTATTTCCCCTGTTATTACTACCAAATTAGGTAACAGCTCTCCGAGATCTTTTAAAAATTTTGTTCTGTCCCCTACTATAAGAACTTTATGCCCTCTGTTTATATAGGCCTGAGCTAAGCCCGCGACCATTGCAACATACTCAGGTCTGTCCACTAGCTCGTTTACTTTATTAGCCCAAGGTATCATAGGGTTAGAGCCAAAAGGTATACCTGTGTCATATATATGTACTTCAGGTTCCATCTGGTTACTACTACTAGCTACTAGTATATCTTTAGAAAAGTAATCTGGCAATACTACATGCATAAAGTCTTTTCTTTTTAATGTGCCGCTTAAGCCTATCTTATTCTTAGCGCGGAAAATGTTGAGAGTATCAGAAAACACCTTGGAGGGCGCATGGTGTACTTCATCTACTATAATAGTACCAAACATATCTTTAAACGTATTTGCATGTTTTCGCAGTGTCTGTATGTTACTAACTACTAAACACCCCCTAGTTTCTATCTTACCACCACCTATTACAGAAGGTTTAAACCCTAAAGTTTTCTTAACTTCCTTAACCCACTGGTCTCTCAATGCCGTAGTATGGACTATCACTAAGGTCTTCTGTTTTAGCTTTGCAGCTATAGCAATCCCTGTAAATGTTTTCCCCCAACTAGGGTTAGCATTTATCAAGCAGCTACCGTTTACTAATTTAAATATCTCTTGTTGATCTTTTCTCAATGTAAAAGCGAAGTCAGGAAACACTTCTGGAGCCACTGCCCTTCTATCTACAACCTCATAGTCTTTAGGAATTAAATCCTCCCTACCACTAGGTATAGATAGTACCAATGCCTTGCCTATAGTATGGTATAGCCTGATAATTTTTGGTGGAGCACCATGCATTTTACTAGGTATTTTGTAAGTCAGCTCTTCCTTTACTCTGGCATATAGATCTTCTCTAAAGTCTAAGTATATTCTGTTAGTTAAGACCGCCTTCATATCTTTCTCCTAGTGTCTTTAAAAGGTTTCCTTGTTATATTATACAACAAGCCACCACCTTCCACCTCTAATACCCCTGCATACTTATATGTGGTAGGTATTCTCTCTTTGTATAGGAAAGGGTATGGTAAGCCTTCTACATAAATAATACTGCCGAACGCAGGATCGTAGGATCTTGTAAGTATTGCACGACTTCTAAGTTTGTGGTACTTATTGCTTTTCCTATACGTTATAACATAACCCGTGGAGTCTATAAAATATGTGCCACTAGGGTACTGTATTACTTGGGAGAACGTGCTTAATTTTTTATTTAGGTGGTATACAGGGTACCCTTCTCGTTTCAACACTATGCGCCTTAGCGCATAGTTTCTCTCTATCATATTAGTATCATCTAGAACGAACTCACCTCTGTGCGTCTCCACCATAACCAGACCTAAACTGTTGGTGTATATCCTCTCTACTGCGCCCATCTTGAATATGGGAAATATTAAATCAGGCAGCTTCTTTGTAGAAGGCATAAGATTCTCCAATTTCTAAGTCAACGCCAACAGGGGTCCCTTTTATACTAACACCCCTGTCTGTTTGTGTAATTTCTTTCAACTTTTCTCCGTACATCTGTATATCATCTTTATGTACTACAGCTAAGATGCTATCATGTACTAAAGCAAATATCTTAGCCCTACAGCTAGAGACCTTAATCCACTCGTTCATATCTATACCCGCTAGAAGATTGATATCAGATGCAACACTTTGTATTAGAAAGTTTACTGCTGAACGCACTGCAGTAGCTGCGGCTTTCCGGTCTGCTGATTGTACATTAGGTACTCTCCTTTTTCTACCCAGTACTGAATATAAATACCCACGTGTCTCTGCCTCGTAAGCTTTTGCATCCAACCATTTCTTAAGTACAGGAAAGGTTTCGAAGTACGTATTAATAGCCTCCTGTGCTCGTTGTACTGAGCAAGCCCCTTGTTCCGCAACTGTTTTAGCTCCGGCACCGTACATGATACCAAAACTTACAGCCTTGGCTTGTTGTCTCAAGGAAGAGTGAAGCTTCTTGACGTCTTCCACTTTGCAAGGTAACCTGAATATCATGTGAGCAATAGATGAGTGAAAATCCTCGCCTCTAGCAAATACCCCTTGGAGCTTTTTGTCTCCAGACAGTACTGAAGCATAGTACATCTCCGCTGTAGCTAAATCTTGGCTCACAATGTAATAGTCAGGATCCTGACTAGATATACAATGTTTAACTATCTTATTATCCCTAGGAAACTGCTGTACGTTGAGTTTTCCCGAACTGGACAATCTTCCTGATGTTGCCACACATAAGTTAAAGTTGGTTCTTAAATTCCCGTCTGAGTCTAAATTGGTTATAATTTTATCTATATAGGTGGATTTAATTTTCTTAAGTTTTCTTATCTTAGATATTAGGCCAGGTACTTCGTGCATATCTTTTAGAATATCCAACACGTCAGCATCTGTAGAGGGGGCACCTGTAGCTGTTTTACCTTGGACAGGTAAACCCATTACTGTAAAAAACAGTTGTGCTAGCTGCTTAGGTGATCCAGGATTAAGGATTGCCCCGTTTATTTTTTCTATAGTCTTAACCTCTGGGTATGTGTAAAGCTTAGCCTCCAACTCAAATATTTCATTATCTAAGGTAGCTTGTGCTTCATACAACCTTTCCTTTTTGAAAGGTACTCCATTATTCTCAACATCTGCCAAAAATAGTGTTGCAGGTTTTAATATTTTATAATAAGCCTTTCCGATAGTAGACGAAGATTTATCCATGATTGGCATGAATTTTTCAAATAACCTAATTGTTGCATCCGAGTCCCCTGCGGCATATTTCCACATAATATCAAAAGGTATTAAATCATAAGTAAAATCCTTCAACTTAATCTTATTAACTTTGCAATATGAGCGTTTGAACTCTTCTAGCTCCCTATCGTAATCCCCCATATCTGTGTACCGCATAGCTAGATATTTAAGACTATGTGCCTCATTCTCATTTAATAGATAATGCAATTCCATAGTATCTTCCCACTTTTTAAACTTAAATCGAAAATGGTATGCCATCATTTTCATATCAAACTTAGCGTTATGCATCACAGCAACTTTTTTACTTATTAATTTCTGTAAAAGTGTCTCTACCTTTTGGGTAATGCAATCGGAATCTATGTAAACACCTTGATTAGACTTATGTGAGATAGATATCCCTAATACATAACCATCTCTAGGGTACAAGGCTGTTGCTTCTGTATCTATTGCGAAGTAGTTTAATGGGTATGAAATTGCCTCAGTAATATACTGTATTGCACCTTGTTCAGTATTAATAGGTGTGTACTTACCTAAGTTCTCTGTATAAGAACCATCAATTTGGGAGTGCAACAGGTCAACTGCCTGTTGAAATGCGAGCGTAATCTCTGGTTTAAAAGCTACCATAGCAGGGCTAAAAATAGGAATATACTTATTATTTACTAAATGCCCCGCGTATTTAACCACACTCCCTATCTTTCCTACGAATTTTGCTGCTTCAGCACCGACTAAAATTACGTAATCATACTCGTCTAAAACATTAAAGTTTAAATCAATGTCAGCCTTTAGTATTTTTGACTTCTTAGAATTTATTAGTTGATATTGATCAAATTCAAATTTGAAGTATTTTTCATATTTTATATTAGAAGGCTGTTTCTCAACTAATGCTACTCTCACCATACCTCTCTCCATACCTTATTACATAAACTGCAGCGATAAGTTGTCCACGCTTTCAAATGTAAGGGGATTGGGTGTTTGACCACCTTTACACTTGCGGAAGGGTGGGAACATTTCTTCTGTATCTCTTTCAATGCCGACTGAATAATGGAGAGTTCCTCCTCTAGTTCACTTGCTATACTCATATATTAGCTCCTCTAAATATGAACTTTAACCTCTCCCAGAATGTATAATTGTTTATTCTTATTAGTTTGTTCGTACAAATGTTCTTATCAATTCTAAGTTTAGATATAGCAATATATTGCCGTGTTATCAGTTCTCTTTGTGTTTCTGCTGTCACAGGGTTTTCTATTAGGTATAGGTACTCCCATACTTTTCTGTCTGCTGCAATATAATACTCCCTATCTTGATCTACTATACGGTGTATATCGCAAGCATCTACTTCTATTTCTGCATTTATTATCTGCTCGGTAGTGTTTGGTATACAATTAAAGGCTGTACGCTCTCTAATCTCTACCTTTTGCATAACGTCTTCTACCATCATGTTTCCTGAACTAAACTTTACTAGTGTTACTTTTTTCATCCGTATATCCCTTTCATTAAATAATCTACTTGACCTTTATCTAACATACCTGGATCCATATCATCGGGCAGTTCTATACGCTCAGGACTAAATCGTTCAGGAATTAAATGCTTTATCTTTTTAGAAGCTACATGCCCTGCCTTGTCCCCGTCAAACATAATATAAATCTTATTCACCCCCAGCAGTTCGTACGGGGTTAAACTTTCCTCGATCTTTTTATATATAGTAGAAGTGCCGAAGGTAGCTACTACATTCTTAACTCCGTGCTCATATAAGTTAAGCATATCGAATAAACCTTCTACTAAGATAATACTGCCTTTATGTAGATCAGGTTTTGGAGGGTATAAAGGTAGAGGGGTACCTTTGGGGAACACCTTATACTTAGGAGACGCATCTGAGTGAGTATATCTCCCAAGAAAAGCGACAATGTTACCCTCCCTACTAGTAATAGGGAATACAATTCTTCCTTCGTATGTTTCATGTGTAAATGCTCCAAATGTTTGGTATGTTTCAGGCGATATCCCTCTATGTTCATGTTTAAATGCCATAGCCCCTTCTGGTACCGATAAGCCGCCCACTAAAAGTCTACTTATTTTTTTCTTCAGTTTGACAATTATTGCGTCTACTATAGAAGGGTTGTATCCGTAATCTGTTAATATATTACCTTTATGCCCACAACCAAAACATCCGTACACTCCAGTCACCTTATCTATACGCATACTAGGGTTGATGTCTGTATGTTCTGGGTTTAGACAGTGGACAAGGTAGTCCGCACCTTTGCTAATGTGTTCTATTTTTAATTGCTCTAATAGCTTGTCTACTCTCATAGGTCATCTTCTCCCCAAGGTAAACCTTCCTCGGGCACATCTGGTTCTTCCTGTTGTTCTGTTAATAAATTTCTGTTTGGTATAATTCTCAAGCTGTCCCATTCCATAAGGCTCTCAAAGTCCATAATACTAGTACCACGGGTCTTTTTGCACTCAAACTTAATACTTTCTTCTCCCGCGTCCAAATTAAAAGCCCAATCAGGGGCATCTAGTATGCCTTTAGAAAAACGCACCCCTCCCTTTTCATCTGTCTGGAACGGGGCTATAATAGCTATATCATGTTTTCTGGCAATTTTCTTTAAACCTGCCGCTATAGCAAGTTGAGTTTTCCACTCTAAAGGATCTTTTGCCGTTATAACATTTATATAATCTACTACTACTATTCTAAGTTTTTCCTTGAACTTAGTTTTATACGTTTGTACCGTGGCATCAATATTAGCTAAGGATAGAGACTGGTTGTCTACTATTATTATTTGGTTATCTTCATTCAAAGGAGTCTGTATTAAGGCATCCTCAAACTTCTCAAAATCTCCATGATCCAAGTAATCCTGGTATAGAGTTGCACCATCGGTATGCATATCGCTACGAGTTTTCGCAATCATCTGCTTATCTTCTGGCGTTAATTCATTCTTCCTTATATTAGACATCTTTACTCCACTCAACATACTTAAATGCCGCTGGAATATCTCTTTGCCTCTCATTTCTATACTAAAGTATAGAGAGCTATTGCCTTGCAAGTATTGATTACTAGTCACGTTTCCACACACTATAGATTTACCAGATCCCCTAAAACCCCCTATTAACATCAATTCAGTGGGAGCTAGTCCTAAGCTGAATTGATCGAAATCATTACTTAACCCTATAGGTGTAAATGATTTAAGGTCGTCTTCGTCCACAGTTTTATAGTCTGACATGACTACTATCTGTTCCGAGCTTTCTGTTTTCTCTTCTAATTCAATAGCCATCCTACCGAGGTTTTCTACCATCTCGGGGGCATCCATAAATACTATATCATCTACTAAACTATTTAGCCCTGATAACACTTCTTTCTGCGCATACTCGTTGACTAATGCCTGTATTAATACATCAGCATCTAAATCCTCAGGAATTTCAATGTCTTTTATTGCTTGTATCATATTAAGGGTATTATCGTCCCTTATTACTAACTCCAGTTCTTCAAAACTTGGAAGTTTACTAAACTTCTCATAGAACTTTGCAATCTGTTGATATATCAGAGTATACGGGGCTTGAAAATACTGTGACTTTAATTTTGACCAGGAATTTAAATCTTTATCTAATATTATTTTTGATAAGATTAAATTCATCTTTTTCCTCTCTAACTGGCTCTGTTTAAAAAGCCTAAAAAAGGCGGAAACTATTTAAACAGCTTCCGCCTTGAAACTTAACCTAATATAGATTAATCAGCTTTTTTCTTTTTCTTAACATTGTAGTCAGCACAAGCCAGACCTTTGTGAGTAAGCATAACTTTAACACCGCGCTCTGTCTTCTTAATTGCTTCAGCAATCTCAGCTACAGTCATTTCGGAAATGTTCTCTATCTCTGCTAGAAGATCTACCTTAGGTTTAGCATGAGACTTTTCCTGTTTAGGAATATTTGAAATTCTTCCTGTACGTAGTAATGATAATGCTTTGCCTCGAACAGACCCTAAGTCACGCCCAATAGCTTCTGCAATAGCTTCTAAAAACTCTCCGTTGTTTGCCATCTCTATAATAGTATCTTCTTCTTCATCAGAATAAGTCTTAACAGATGCAGCTTTAGGTGTAGGTTTAACCTTACCAGTAAGTTCTAGTGATAATACTTTACCTTGAATTTGTTTAGAAGAGAAAGCTCCTCCACAAACATTAGATGCAACTTCGGCATACGTAAAAGCTCTTGCATTTTGGTTTAAGAAATTAGTAATTTCATCTTCCTGTGCTGCAGTAAATGCACGTCCTTTTGCAGTTGCTTTATCTACATTGTAGTTCATCTTGCGAAGCTTCGCGCCAATACTGCGGTTTGAAACTTCTAACGCCTCAGCAGCTTCCGCTACTAGGTCTTGTGTTACGGGATCAGCCCCGCCTACTAACTCAACCAGTTGAGCCGTTCTATCTTCAGTCCAAGCCATTTTATTTCTCCATAAGTTGCTTGATTGTACATATTTCTATGTTTAATGATTGGGCTTTTGCAGTTTTACTGGATGTGGAACCGTCCTCACAGATTAGATAGTTTACTTTTGTCGAAACCCCCGACAAAATATTGTACCCCAGTTCTATTAGGAAGTTTGAGGCTTCCGTTCTGTTTTTGAAATCTTCCAATTTTCCTGTAATTACTACATTACCCAGGTTTTTTGCTACCTTAGTGGCAGTCTTTTTCTTATTGAAATTAACTAGGTTACCATACTCATGTATGTTGTTACTAACCCAGTTCATTAAATTGTTTCTTGCTTTCTCTCCAATACCTGCCTCTCTCAAGGTAGAATCGGTTATATCATATAAAGAGTCAACAACCAAACCTATCTTCCTAGCTGCCGTATCCCCTATTAAAGGTATACTTAGTGCTGATAAGAAAACACCAAAATCACTCCCAATTTTTGCATTATCTATTAAAGACCATATCTTAGAGGCATTCTTTTCCCCAATTTTAAGGTAAGCCTCTTCATGCTCCATATCAAAAATTTGAGGAACATCAACTAATCCAAGTTTTTCTATAGTTTTAGGTCCAAGCCCTTTGAGTTTCATTTTTTTACAAAATGCTTCAACTTTCTTGGTAGATTGGGCGGGACACCTTTTATTGCGACAAAACAGTTGGTGGTTTACTTCAACTAATTTCGAGGCACAGGCAGGACATTGTGTTGGTATTTGAATAGATTCTTTATTTTTCATATTATATATTATATCAAGTTTTCAGCTTGTTGTCAAGAATTATTTTTTAAACCCTTAACATAAGGCTAATTTAATTGCTTTTTTCATTTCAATATATGTATTATACATAATTTTAAGTAGAATGTCAAGAAGTATTTTTATCTAGGTGTGCAATTACTTACCTATGTCTTGGCTGAATATTATAGTACCTTCATTAGTGGTACGTGTTTTGCCGCCTGCGTCAGTATAACTTACGTCATAGTAGAACTTACCTAGGTTATCTGCTTCGCTCGAAGTAAACGGAAACTCGTATATACCATCTGAAGTTTCCCCGTATATTTCACCGGTGATTTGGAATACATAAGTAACAGGAGCTACAGGTTCTTTTTCACTTGACACAGATAGTACTGCTGAGGTGTTTACCACATCCAGGGATTCTTCTCCCCCGTCAGACACCCACAGGAATATCGAATAGTCGTCCCCTCTCTTACGCTTAATTAAGCTTGACATTTTGTACCCTCTATGTTTAATAGACGAACCTTAGTTTTGTGGTTCGTCTATTATAGTTGCTTTTAGTGTGCTTTCTACAATTTCTGCTTTTAGTGTGCTTTCTACAATTTCTGCTTTTATATGTTCGTCCTTTATAACTGCTACTAACTTGTCTACCTCTACCATAATACCTCCTCCTGCTCCGCCGTTACATATAAACTCTCTAATAGTGTTATAGCCGGCCGCTATTATCTTTTCTCTTAAAGTGGTCATTGACAAGCCTCGTCAAGGACGTTGGCCGGTAGTGTGCTTAGGGTGGTTTCTATAGACTCCAGTTTAGTAGAATTATCGTCTATTTCTATTCTTACGTCCTCTGCCGTTAATGTGCTTCCAGTATCAACATACGAAATTGTAGGACTTGATGATGCAGCAGTTACAACTTGCGTAAATGCCGTAGGATATATAGCAGTAGGCAATGCGTTTCCGTCACTATCTACTGCAACCAAATTACCACCATTGATGATACATTGAATATATGCTGAACCAGTTCTAGCCTCAAAAGCTATCAAAGCATTTTTAAGCGTTGATGTTAGTCCTACACTATCCGTACCGCCTAAACTTTCCAACCCCGCAGTATCTATTAATGGCGGATTATGCATAGCAGTTGCTTCTGCTTCAAGAAATCTACATGTATCATGGATATCCTGAATAGTTGCGTTTACTGAAGGTGCAGCAACAGTAATAATTCGGGGTGAAGCATCCCAATCTACTATAAAATCATTACGAATTGCCATCAAGTTTCTCAGCCATTGCTTTTAAATCTTCAATAGTAACCCAAGCCTGACCCTCTGGGGTTTTCAGCTCACCTAGTATAATCTTTATCATAGTTTCAAAAGTCATTACGATGCCTGCGGATCTTCAGCTAAAATTGGTGTAAATGTTAAACCTGAAGAACCAAATGTAGTTTCAACATCATAAGGCTTAAGCCCATATTTACGAACTGATGTCATTACAGTAATGTCACCCGATTGAACTAAATCCGCAGAAAGCTCTATTGATGAATCTGCTAAAACATCTAACAAAGACACATAGAAATCACCTGTAGCACCTGTTGGGTCTGGGGTAACACCAAAAAAGTCGTTACCTGAAAAACTAGTATAAGCATATCTCACATCGCCAACTTTAATGTTTCCGAATAACGGTGTTTTATTAGCATCAACAGTAACGGAGGATGTAATACTGTCTGATGTTACTGAATCTATTGTATATTGATCTTTAATAACTGCGCCTGCTAGTGACTCAGCAACCAACACATTGCAACCGCTTAGGTTCGTATGATTACAATTAACTTTTTGCAAGTTTGGTGGTTCTTGAGTAGTACCTGAAGCATCAGTCAAAGAAAAGTTTGCGCTTACGTAGTTTGTAAACCATACGCCCTTAGCTCCATACAATGTACCCCCAGCAATTGTACCAAATGGTGCTGTTTTCACATCTGTGTAACTGCCTTCATCACATGAGCGATATTCTTTACCATCATCACCGTTTATTGTAATGCCATAATCGTATGAACAAGCCCATTTAAGGTACTCATACACTTCATCCATCGTTTTACCGTTACAATCTATTTCAACGTCATAATTTACTGCGCCATTACCGTTATTTAAGTCTCTTGAGATAGTGCCAAATGAGCCTATAGAGACACCATAAGCAGCCACTACTGCTGGATCTGTCTGGTTAGCACTATCTTCTGCTGTATCAATACCAATAGGTGTTCTACCAGAATATAAGTTTACAAAACCATGATTAAAGGCGTCACCATATTCTCTAGTCCATAACCATACACCACCTTCAGTTGACACACCACTTACGTTGTCTGACGAGACATACGACCCGCTTTGCTTAACGTGAATAAGCACATCAATATTATCTGTAGACCACCACGGAGTTAACTCACCATCATTTTGCGTGATATATATCTGCGTACCTGTTGTTGGCGAACCAATGGTGTAGACTGAGTGCCAATAGTCAGCACCATCACTAGATGAAATATCTCCACCTTTAAGGTATTTGTAGTCGTCTACATGACCAAAGCCCCAGCCATTAATCCACTTATATACTGTGGGTGTGTCTGATACGATAGGATATGGATTATCCATTTGTGCGGGACTTGCCGCTTCAGCAGCTAACCATTGGAAAAATTTAAGAAGCTCCCCTTGATGCGTACCACTGGCATCATGTGGCAAGTTTGCGCCTGTGCCAGAATCATTATTTGTTACAGTTTGAGCTATGTAGTCTATTGTCCAATCTGCTGAATTAAAAGCCATAATATTTCACCTATATTTGTTGTGGATCTGGAATTAAAGTAATACTTGTTATTGTGTCTACTGTGAGTGAAACTGTACCGATATATGATTTATAACCGTATTTTCTCACTCTTAATGTTGCTGTGGTTACTGCTCCAACATAATCAGCTTGAGTAATATCACCATTTGTATCTGTAGTTGTATTTGCTATGCTTCCACCAGAATCCAAGTCCTCATCAATATAAACGAGAGCATCACTAATTGCAACTGGTGGATTTGCATTATCTTTTACATTTACATTTAAGGTTATAAGCCCTTCAACTATATATATTTGACCTGCCCCTGTGCCTGGGTTATCTGCTGTCAGTTCGCAGTTTGCATCAGCATGTATCTCTATATTGTATAGAGAAGGATTATACACCACACCCGATACTTTTACGTTGGCATACGAAACAACTTCATTTTGACCAGTTTTAGTGTCGATATATAAGTCACCGGTTACCGGTACGTCTGATATATCCTTGGCATTATTGATATATAAATCACCGACTGCCGCCCATCCATCAATATCTGTGTCTCCATCCACAATGATAACTGTCCTATACATTACACCATTGAATCCGCCAGCCGTGGGAGTTAGTTTATCCCCGCAGTTCCTTGTGTTAGTGCCATCCGAGGATATTATAACAGTGTCTCCAGACTCCTTAATAACACAAATTATGTCACCAAAGTCTAGGAATGTTCCCCCTGCT
>JAAEPD010000599.1 GCA_024222455.1 Aureispira sp. | reverse complement strand
GATGAAGTAATCAAAGCATATATAGAGAATCACAACGATTCTAAGCAAAGTGATAACTCGAATAATATTTCTTTAGAATAGTCAGGGGACTTATAGTCCTAATTTTTAACCTACCAGACTTCAGCTGGTAGTATTTCAGTATAGCATCAATATTAGGATAAGTATTTGATATTTCGTTGAGTTGTTGGTAGGTGCTTCTTAAAAAGCTTGAATGACTTAAACATTCATATGAATAGTTGGAGCTAGTTTGTAATAAAAAAGAATCGATTATACCTCCAAAAGAATAGGGGTATGTTAAAATCAGTGTTGCCTCTTTTCCTTTTTTGTCAATGGCACAAATTCTTTGAACTCCAGATAAAACAAAATAAAGATATTTTTCTTTATTGCCAACCTCTGTTAGTATTGCTTGTCGTTTTGAAGAAAATGGTTGCCATATTTTAGAAAAGTCAGCCCATTCCTTCTCTGGTAAGGTATTATTAAGTGTTAAATATTGATACACAGAATCTAGTGAGGTTTCCAATCTTAAGGTGTTTAGATTATATAATTTGGAATTATGTAAGGTATTAAATTTTGATCACTAAGTTAAAAATTAACTTAAGAGCTTATTTGACAGGATTAAAAGTAAAAAAGACCAGTCATCCCTTGTGGACAGCTGGTCTTTACTACTAACTAAGACTACTATGAGAACACTTTTAATATATTAGTTTGATAGTCCGTGCATTTTAACTTCACCAAGTTAAAATAGCAGTGAACTTATTAGAAAAACTTCACGACTATGGTTAGTTGATATCGATCAACGTTTTTTTCTCTTTAGGAGCTTCTACTTGCTTCGGAATATGTAGAGACAAGATTCCATCCTTGTAGCTTGCACTCACCTTATCCAAATTCATGGATTCCTTATCTAGACTAAAGCTTCGTTTGAAGGAGCTGTAGCCAAATTCTTTGTAAGTATAATTGCCTTTCTTTTCTTCCTTGCTAGTTTCCTTTTCTGTGGAGATGGTTAGGATGTCATTGTCAATTTCAATTTTGAAATCTTCCTTACTCATTCCTGGAGCAGCAACTTCTACTGTATAATCTCCTTCTTCTTCCTTGATGTTGATTGCTGGTAGCTGACTAGCTCTAGATGTTTTTAGCGGTTTTGAGAAGAAAGGTGTGAAAAAATCATCTGCAAAAAAGTTGTTGAAAAAAGGATTTGCTGTTCTCGAATTTCTCTTTACTAATTTCATAATATTAAATTTTTTTAAATGGTTGTGTTGTTATTTTTAAATGTTGTTGTTGTCGTTATTTGTTGAAGACATCCTACCTAGATCAAATCCGGTACCATTGCGATTTTTTTTCAAAAATGGCATTTTTATGCAAATTTTAATGTCAAAATGGCATTTGGCGGCGAAATTTTAATGCCAAAATGGCAAAAACAACAAAAGAAGATCTATTTGTGATACCTTGCTTTTCAATTTAGGAGATCTGAACACACATTTAAATCAAGAAAAATGGAATTAAAGCCACACGAATATTTTTACGCAGGTTATCTATCAGCCATAGCAGGTATATATTTTGAAGAAATTCAGATTTATTCTTTTGCAAAGAGTTATGAGAATAAAGAACCAAGTGCTAGTAAGGTGACAGCAGTTTTGGAAGATCGTTTGAATGCACATGGGCAAACTACTGCAAATAACATGGCTTATGTCAATCATCTTTATGAGCAATTGGGTTTTGGTAAACTCGAAATACCAAAGAGGTTATCAGAGTATTCTAAATGGCAAAACACTAACTTTAATAAAACAAGAGAATCGCTCGAAAATATGGGCTTGAATGCTTACCTCTTGGCTTATGGCAGTTATTTAGGAACGTTAGAAAAATGTTCTACCATACTCCTATCTACCGTTTATTTACCTGTGGCAACAGATGGAGCAATCTGGCCTCCTAGTGGAATTATAGCTAAATCGCTAGATGCCCTAAAGGAATACGAAGAACATATAGCTGTAACTACTAAGGTATTGATGACAGAGGAAGGCTTTGATTTTGTGGAGCCGTTGGCAAAAACTATAAATGAGCAGATTCAGGCGGTTTTAGCTATTGGTGTGCCTGAGGGTGGCCCAATGATAGGAACTAAGGACCCTAAGCAGCTTTTTGATGTAACCAATACTGCTGTTGCAGAACTAACAGAAGTAGCTAAGACTCTTTCGCTCCAATTGGAAACTAAGTATAGTGATAAGCCTAATAATGACAGAGATTTGGGCATAATTGGTGGATAGATCTTTTTAAGACTTTTATTTATTATTCAATCACCCCAAAAAAAAGAATGATGAGTTTAACTGCAAGTGAGTATTTCAATATAGGATATATCAGTACTGTGAATGGGATATACTATGAGGAAGTGCAAGTGCACCATTTTGCCAATGGTTTTAGAGATAAGATAGCAGTAGCAGGAAAGGTAGCAGATGCCTTAATGGACCGCTTAAATAATCAGCGACAGACTACTGCTAATAATATAGGCTATGTTAATCATTTGTATGAACGTTTGGGCTTAGGCAAAATAGGTATTCCACAAGACCTTAGTGAATATGCAGATTGGCAAAGCACCAATTTCAATAAAACAAAAAAATTATTACCCCAAACTGGACTAAATACCTATTTATTGGCTTGTGGCAATTATATAGGAACTTTAGAAAAGTGTTGTACTATCTTATTGTCTACACTCTATTTATCAGTAGGTAGTAACAGAGCCATAACTGCGCCAGATGGAATTGTAGAGAAATCTATAGATGCTCTCAAAAAGTATGAAAAACAGCTAACCTTAGTTATACAGCTCTTGAAATCTGAAGATGGTTTTGACTTCATGGCTGACTTGGGGCAAAAGATAAATGATCAAGTTTATACTGTTATTTCTGCTGGAATGGTCATTGGAGGCCCTTTAGGAGAGGGGAAAGACCCTAATGAATTATTCAATCTTGCCAATCAAGCTACAGGGAATCTGACTCAAATGGCTGTAGGGCTGCTTCAAGAGTTAGAAAAAAGATATAGTAAAACTTAAGAGAATAAGTGTTGATAATCAATTGATTTTGCTGGGCGTAAAAATAAAATAATAAAAAACGCTTGCTATTCAAACAAACGTTTGGTAAATTTGTTGTACCAAATGAAAGTAGATCATATTTAGATATATTTTTTAATCAAAAAAGGCTATGCCAGCACAGAAAGTAACCAAAAACGATATTATAGAAAAATCGATAGAAGTATTCAGGAAACAAGGGTTTCATAAAACATCTATGAAAGACCTTGCGGATGCTTGTGGGCTACAAAAGGGGAGTTTTTATTACTATTTT
Source organism: Aureispira sp. (assembly GCA_024222455.1). Lineage (GTDB taxonomy): Bacteria > Bacteroidota > Bacteroidia > Chitinophagales > Saprospiraceae > JAAEPD01. The sequence continues at coordinate 17,375 of JAAEPD010000599.1, read as the reverse complement.
AAGAGTAAAGATGAACTGATGGCAGAGGTGCTTAAGTATGTACACAAGTACTACAATAAGCGAGTGTTTTCTATAGCTTTTGATAAGAATTTATCGGCAAGAGAACGCATGATAAAAATATTTAAGGAGCAAGAACCCATTATCACAAGTGATTTGGCAGGTTGTTTATTTGGGAACGTGACATTGGAGACAATTAGTGTCAAAACAGAATTCAAAACCTTCCTGAAAGGCTTTTTTACAGAGTGGATAGAAGCTTTCAAAGAGATATTTTTAGAGTGTTACCCAGATGAGGAAGAAGCAACTAAACATGCTCAACAAAGCGTAATGGAGATAGAGGGAGCCTTAATGTTTATGCGAGTGTATGACGACAAAAACTTGCTAAAGGATGCTTGCAAGCGAGTCATCTCAAAATTAAAGTAAATCAATCAAAAAATTTTATACGATACTAAATTTTCGCAAGTGATTGATAAGTAGTTTACTTATTAATCATTAAGAATAAATGTTGTTTTAGGTTTTTGAAAAAAAATCTAAAACATAGTAGAGTATTAATTAATAACACTGTTCAAACAAACGTTTGGACGTATTGACATCATCAACAATCATCAAGATCAATCAAATTTTTTTAATTAAAAAACATCAACACATGCAACTCAAGGTCACAGCAAAAGATGGGTATCAACTGGGAGCAACAGCTTTTCAGCCCGAATCAGATGCTACTAAAGGAGTGCTATTAGTTTGTTCAGCTATGGGAGTATTGCAATCTTACTATAGTAAGTATGCTACATACATGGCTTCGCAGGGATATATTGTTTATACCTTTGACTACAGAGGAATTGGGCGTTCAGCGCCAGAATCACTCAAAGGATTTGAAGCTAGTTTGCACCAGTGGGGTGCACTAGACATTACTGCTATGATAGATCATATTGTAGAGGCCCATCCTACTCAAAAACTGTTTGTAGCAACACACAGTGTAGGTGGTCAAATATTAGGAATGTCACCACAAAATCACTTAGTTAGCGGTATTGTAATGGTTGCTTCTCAAAGTGGTTATTGGAATATGTGGTCAGGCATTGGTAAACTCAAAATGTTGGCTATTTGGTATGGGTTTATACCTGGATTAAGCAAACTCACAGGTTATTTGCCAGCCAAGAAACTAAGAATGTTTGAAGACTTGCCTAAAGGTGTAGCAGAAGAGTGGGCTCAGTGGGGACGCCACAAAGACTATATGATGGGCTATTGGTCAGAAAAAGAGCCAATGTATGCTCAGGTCGACTGCCCTATGATTTCTTATAGTATAGATGATGATAAATTTGCACCACGCAAAGCGGTATCTTGGATGAGTACTCGCTATCGAAACGCAGACTTACAGCTTAAGCATGTAAAACCAAGTGATTTAAAAGTAGGAAGCATAGGCCATTTTGGATTTTTTAGAGCCAAGTTTCAACAATCTTTTTGGTTAGAAACAGTAGGCTTTTTTGATCGATTATCCAACAAAACAACAACAACTCTTCATGAACAACAAGCTGCTAAAACAGCATAACTACTGTTCATGCAATACTAAGGAAATATGGGAAAGGCATTTAAAATAAAGCTAAGAGAAGAAATAGACGCTCCACAACAAGTGGTTTGGGAGGCTGCTATAGATCATGAGGGTATGGCTGATTGGCTAGAGCCATTAGAGGCTGTACAGTTGCTTAGAGATGGCAAACCCAAGAATGGAATGGGAGCTATTCGAGTATTGATGGCTCCAATAGGGGAGTTTGCGAATGTACACGAACGAGTTATTTATTTCAACCCACCACATTCCTATCAATACGAGATTACAAAAGGTGTTCCTGGATTAGAATACCATCTAGGGCAAGTTCGGGTACATTCTAACGGTAGAGCTGCTTCTATAATAGAGTGGACTATTGATTTTGAATTTAAATATTTGCACCCCATGATTATTGCAGCACCTGCAATCGTAAAGGGGCTAGAATATGGACTGGAGTTGGGTTTAGCAAAATTAAGAAGACAATTAGAACACTAATGTAAAGACGCATTGCAATGCGTCTCCATAAATAAATAGAAAATGGAAACGACGATAAATAAGAATTTAAAGCTATTGCAAGATAATATTGGTGAAAACTTGACCAATAAAGCACCAGCACCAGTTAGTCGCTGGTTGGGAGGTACATTGATGGAAGCCGAAGAAGGGGCTGTACGTTTAGATTTTACGGTACGTGAAGATATGACCAATGCGGCTCAAATACTGCACGGTGGTATTATGAGCACGATGATTGACGAGGTAATGGGCTTTGCTATATTTACCTTAGATCTAGAATACTTCTTTCCTACAGTCAATCTAAATGTAGATTTTATGGCACCTACCCATATTGGAGATACAGTGCAACTCAGATCATCTATTACCAAAAAAGGTAGAACAATGGTCTATATAGAAGCAACCGCACACAACCAAGATGGGAAATTATTGGCAAAAGGTTCTAGTCATGTTGCCAAAAGCCATATCAAAGTCAAGTAGTCTATATCTAAAAATCTAAATATTAAATATAAAATGAGCCAACTAACAGAGCCAATACTCGATAAGGAAGTGATGCGGAGCATGGTAGAGGAGATGATTCCTATCCACAAGCTGCTAGGTCTGAAACTTTTGGAAACGAAAATGGACTACATCAAAGTGCGTGTTCCATTTAGTGAATATGTGATTGGTGATTTCAGAAGAAGGCGTTGGCATGGAGGTATTCTCGGTGCTATAATGGATGCGGTAGGAGGCATGATTGGCCTAATGCATATCACATCGCCAGAAGATAAGCTAGCTACTATTGATCTGCGAATCGATTATTTGAGAGGGGCGAAAGCTACAGATGTAATCATAGAAGGTCATTTGGTGCGTTTAGGTAACCGAATTTTGGTTGCATCCATGAAGGCTTGGAATGAAGGAGAAGAAGATTTGGTGGCAGAAGGTAAAGCAGTGTACAATTTTATTCGCAAGGGTACACCAAGTTCATAGACTATTCTTATAATAATACATATAATTTTTTATTTTTGTGAGACTTAACATTAATGTTAAGGAGTTTATAGTTCTAATTATAAACAATCAATCATCAAGTATAAAAATTAATCTCTTAACTTAATTAAAACGAATACACTAGTAATGAGTAGACGAATTAATAAAGTGGCTGTACTAGGATCCGGTGTTATGGGATCAGGTATTGCAGCACACTTAGCTAACGTTGGACTAGAGGTCGTGTTATTGGACATTGTTCCTTTTGATCTTAAAGAGGAAGAAAAAGACAATCCAGCAGCACGTAATCGAATTGTAGACAGTTCTCTGAAGTTTGCGATCAAAAATCGTAAACCAATTTCTGCATTTTATGACACTGCCTATGCTTCTCGCATCAAAACAGGTAACTTTGACGATGATTTTGATGAAATCAATGATTGCGACTGGATCATAGAAGTGATTATTGAAGATTTGAACATCAAGCGCAGCGTATTTGAGCGTGTTGATAAACAACGTAAAAAAGGATCATTAGTAACTTCTAATACTTCTAGTATTCCAATTAATTTGTTGGCAGAAGGACGCAGTGAAGACTTCCGCAAAAACTTCTGTGGAACACACTTCTTCAACCCTCCTCGTATTCTTCGTCTACTAGAGGTTATTCCAGGGCCTGATACATCTCAAGATGTATTAGACTTCTTCATGGATTATGGTGATCGTTTCTTAGGTAAACGTACCGTATTCTGTAAAGACACTCCAGCCTTTATTGCAAACCGTGTAGGTGTATATGCAATGGCTAAAATTTTCCAATTGACAGAAGAGTTAGGTTTGCGTATCGAAGAGGTAGACAAACTAACTGGTGCTGCTATTGGCCGTCCACGCACAGGTACTTTTGCTTTGGGTGATTTGGTAGGTTTAGATACTGCCGGAAAAGTAACGAAAACAATCATAGACAACTGTCCTGATGATGAGCAAGTAGGTGCTTTTGTAATGCCTAAATACTTAGACTTCTTATTAACCAACAAATTCTTAGGAAACAAAACTAAGAAAGGTTTCTACGAAAGAACTAGAAAGAAAGATGAGAATGGACGTAAGATCAAATTAGGTCTAAACTTATCTACATTAGAATATGAGCCAACACAACGTGTAAAAATTGGTTCTTTAGACGCTGCAAAACAAGTAGACGATTTAAGAGGAAAGGTTCGTACTTTCTTCAATGCTAAATACGATGAGGAAAAAGGTGCTCAATTAGTACGTAAATCTTTAGCTGGTCTATTTGGTTATGTATCTAACCGTGTACCTGAAATTTCTGACCAATTATATAGTGTAGATGATGCACTAAGAACTGGTTTCGCTTGGAATGTAGGTCCTTTCGAATATTGGGATATGGTTGGTGTAGCCAAAGGTGCTGAACTAGCTGAAGCTGAAGGATACGAAGTATCTGCTTGGGTAAAAGAAATGATTGCTGCAGGACATGATACATTCTACAAAGTAGAAAATGGTGTGACAGTATTCTATAATATAGATACTAAAGCATACGAAGTAGTTCCAGGTACAGAAGAGTTTATCATATTAGACAACATCCGTGAGAAATCAGTAGTTTGGGAAAATGCAGAATCTCAATTACATGATATTGGTGATGGTGTATTGTGCTTTGAGTTCCGTTCTAAAATGAACTCTCTTGGTGCAGGCGTAATCGAAGGTATCAACAAAGCTGTAGAAATTGCTGAAAATGGCGATTGGGCAGGATTGGTAGTTGGTAACAATGCAGAAAACTTCTCTGTAGGTGCCAACTTGATGATGATTGCAATGATGGCTTACGAGCAAGAATTCGATGATCTTGAATTTGCTGTTCGTACTTTCCAAAATACAAGTATGCGCTTGCGTTATTCTACTATCCCAGTAGTAGTAGCTACTCAAGGATATGTATTTGGAGGTGGATGTGAGTTTGCTATGCATGCTGACAAAGTAGTTGCTTCTGCTGAATCTTATATCGGATTGGTAGAGGTTGGTGTTGGATTGCTTCCAGGTGGTGGTGGTACGAAAGAGTTCGCATTGCGTGCTTCTGAAGACTTCCATAAGGATGGTGTCAAAATACCTCAATTGATCGATCGTTTTTCTGCTATCGTAAACCCAACTCCATACAATGGTATGGCAATGTCGGCAGATGATGCTTTCAGAGCTGGATACTTACGTAAGGGGATTGACCGTGTGAGTATCAACAAAGCAAGAACAATTGGTGAAGCTAAAAAAGAAGTATTGGCTTTAGCTGATAAAGGATATACACAACCTGCTCCTAAAAACGATATTTATGTATTAGGACGTAATGGTTTAGGTGCTTTGTATGTAGCTGCAGAAAGCTTCCGTTTAGGTGGTTTTGCAAGTGATCATGATGCTAAGATAGCTAAGAAAGTAGCTTATGTACTTTGTGGTGGTGACTTGTCAGCTCCTCAAAAAGTAACAGAGCAATACCTCTTAGATATAGAGCGTGAAGCATTCTTGAGTTTGTGTGGTGAGCAAAAAACACTAGAGCGTATCTCGCACATGTTGCAAACGAATAAGCCGTTGAGAAATTAAAACTAGGACTAAGTTATAAGCGTAAGTTTTTTCTTGATAATAGAACAAATATGCAAAGCAATTTTAGAGAACTAGAAGCATGGCAAGTATCAATGGATTTAGCGATGTTTGTTTATCAGCTCACCGCAATTTTTCCAGAAAGGGAACAGCAAGGGTTGACTAGCCAAATTCGCAATTCTTTATTGTCTATTCCTTCTCGTATTGCAGAAGGTGCTGGACAGGATACAGATACAGCATTTGCTCAGTTTTTGAATCTTGCACAATGCTCTACATTTGAGTTGGAAACGCAATTGCTATTAGCTCAAAAAATGAATTTTGCACCTTTTGAAAGTGTAGAACGTGCAATTAGCTTACTAACAGAAGTTCAAAAAATGGTCTACGGATTAAAAAAATCATTATTAAAAAATAAGAATAGTCTAAAGTAAAGTAGTCCAAAAAATAATATTGCATAAGAAACTTACTACTTATTGTCTTATTACTTGTGACTTAGAACTTACAACTATTATAAAAATAAAATTATGGAAGCATATATCGTAGCCGGATACCGTTCAGCGGTAGGACGTGCAAAAAAAGGAGGCTTTCGCTTTTTCCGTTCAGATGACTTGGCGGTAGAAGTAATGAAGCACTTAGTAGGTAGCGTAGAGGGATTGGACCCAACACGTGTAGATGACGTTTTTGTAGGATGTGCAAACCCAGAAGGGGAGCAAGGTCTTCAAATTGGTCGTCAGATCTCATTGAGAGCATTAGGTAAACCAGTTCCTGGTGTAACCGTTAACCGTTATTGTGCATCTGGTCTAGAGACTATCTCTATGGCTGTAGCTAAGATCAAAGCAGGAATGGGTCACTGTTATGTAGCAGGTGGTACAGAAAGTATGAGTTTGATCCCAATGACTGGATACAAACTATCTCCAAGTTATGACGTAGCATCTACTAACCCTGACTATATCGTAGGAATGGGATTGACTGCTGAAGCAGTTGCTAAAAAATATGGCATCACTCGTGAAGCACAAGATCAATTTTCTGTTGATTCTCACAAAAAAGCATTGAACGCTATCCAAAGTGGCTACTTTAATGAGCAAATTGTGCCAATCGACGTGAAAGAAGTAACTGTGAAAAACGGTAAGCGTGTAGAAAATAGCTGGACTGTATCTATGGATGAAGGTGTTCGTCCTAACACTAGTATGGAAGGTTTGGGTAAATTGCGTGCAGTGTTTGCTGCAGGTGGTTCGGTTACTGCTGGTAACTCTTCTCAAATGTCTGATGGTGCTGCATTTGTAGTAGTGATGAGTGAGCAAATGGTAAAAGAGTTAAATCTTGAGCCTATCGCTCGTATGGCTGCTTGTTCTGTAGCAGGTGTAGAGCCTATTATTATGGGAATTGGGCCTTGTGCTGCTATTCCTAAGGCTTTGGATCAAGCTGGTTTGAAATTGCAAGATATCGACCAAATTGAGTTGAACGAAGCTTTTGCTGCTCAATCTTTAGCAGTTATTCAAGAGGCAGGTTTGAACCCTGATATCGTAAACGTAAATGGTGGAGCTATTGCATTGGGGCACCCTTTAGGATGTACTGGTGCTAAGTTGAGTATTCAACTGTTCCATGAGATGCGTCGTAGAAATCAAAAATACGGAATGGTTACTGCTTGTGTAGGTGGTGGTCAAGGTATTGCAGGTATCTATGAGTTATTGAAATAGGTTTTATTCTAATAGAATAAAATGAGAAATATAAAGCCGCTATCAACTCAGGTTGATGGCGGCTTTTTTTGTAGAGAATTTTACTTAATAAAACATTCCTGAAAAATGTACCCTATGATTATACTTAATTCCTAAACTAAAAGTAATAGCTCCTTGAGGAGCTCCTCCTCCTCTGATGAAAAGTTCGACTGCTCCACCACTAAATTCATCTCCTGCAACGATTTGTATAGAAACTTCACCTATATAGCTCATAAAAAAAATATTCTTCGTTCTGTAGCCCTTAGGACGAGCATAGAGTTCTGTCATAGTCCATTGAACTCCTCCTCCTACACCAAGTTTTAAGCTCCCATCGCTCCCTGTAGGATCAAAGTTTACTTTTAGAAGAGTAGGAAAGGATAAGCTACCCATACCTTTATATTTGACTAGATCTAAACTAAAAGGAGAAAAAGCAACTTTGCCATCTAGAGAGACTGTCAAAAAATTCCAATCACCAAACCAAATCTTAGGGCCAATAGAAGGAAAACTAAAGACTTGTCCAACAGAACGATATGGGCTAGCCTGTGGTTTTGGGCGTTGTTGCCATTCATATACTTGTAGTTCAGTTTCAAACCCAATAGCCACATCAAATTGAGCATAACTATTACTTGCTAAGCTTAGCATCAAATACAAAATCATTAATCGTTTCATCGTAATTAGGTTTAATAGGTAGTTCAAAATCTTATTGATCAGTCAAAATATACACCTATTTTACCTTTATAGAGTACTTTAATAAGTGAACTGCCCTAAAAATTAGGTGAATCTATATAAACTTGTGTCGCCTTGAAAAAGGTAATCCTTTTTGACCATCCATTTTTTCAGGACGACACAGTTATTAGAAATGTGTACGCACATTATATTTTACCCCAAAGGAAAATATAATTGCTCCTTTTGGGCTACCTCCTCCTCTCACAAATAGCTCTACAGAAGGACCTGAATCACTATTCTGAAAAATAGGAGCATCGTCTGTAATTATCTGAATAGATAACTCTCCTATATAAGAAATGAAAAAAGAATTTTTGGTTCTATAATCCTTAGGGCGAGCATAAATCTCTGTTATAGTCCATTGCACTCCACCTCCTACACCAATCTTGAAAGTGCCATCCATACCTGTAGGGTCAATATTGACTTTAGTAATGATAGGAAAGGAGAGTGTACCCATTCCCTTATATTTTTGGACATCTAGACTCAATGCAGCAAAATTAGCTTTTGCCTCTAAAGATATGGTCCAAGAATTCCAATCTCCAAACCAAATTTTAGGACCTGCTCCAATGCCTAATACCTGTCCTGTTGACCTAAATTCACTAGTTTGGTCTATAGGACGCTTGTTCCATTGATAAAAACTAGTTTCTGTCTCAAATCCGACTGCTACTTGAGCAGAACTGAAGTTTATAGTGCTGATTACTACTAAACACAAAATCATTAATCGTTTCATTCTAATAGGTATTGTAGATAGTTCATCTTAGAGCGAGAGTATTGATAATCTGTAGGTTGTTTTTGTTTGATTATCACATTAGTTTGTGGTTTTTCTCAAGTGATTTTCAATTACTAAGAAGATATAGTTTTTGAATTTTAGCAGAAAAATCAAAAACACCACAAACTATTATTATTATTAAAGTGAGAGTGATTCGTTTTTTTGAGAATTGAATAAATGAGTATAATAATGAACTATCTGGTTAGGAATTAATTTGAAAACAATTCAAAATATTTGTACTTATGATCGTTCATAAAACATTCCTAAATTGACCAATTTTGAGTTTAATAGATGAACTGTCCTGAAAATTGGGTTAACCTATATTCCTTTGATGATGAATGACATTTGAGGAGAAAAAAATAAATTTAGTCTTTAAAAAAAAGCATTTGGTAGAATAGCCTTGATGAATAAAATATTAATATATTAGAGTTGAAAATCAATAGGCTATTGACTTACATTAGAGTATTTTGTATCTTCGTGCCCGCTTGAATAAAATATTAACCCCCTATAAACCCTAACCCTCTATGATAAATATCCATAAAAGGAACGCCCTGTTCCTTTCCCTAGAATAGAAGTTGTTTAAAAATGAATTATCAAAGGCTGTTGAAATGCTGATTTTACCTATAGTGTTGTTATTTTTATCAACCGTAGCTATGGCTACGCTTTCAAAAAATGCCTAACTCTAGTCAAAATCACTACTCAAAGCCTATTTTGAACTCCATTATTAAACAACTTCATAGTAATGTCTTTCCAAAAAAAATTCTTTAATACCAATTAAAATCTGATTTGATTATGAAATTGAAAACAATAACCCTATTGGCTTTAGGGCTTTTTACTTTAATCTTGCTGAATAGTAACAGTACAGGGCCTGCCGCAAATAGCAATGGTGATAGAACTGGTTCTCCTCTTTCTGTAGGTGGCAATAGCACTTGTGGTACTTGTCATAGTGGAGGAAGTTTTGGTACAAGTTTTACCATAGTGGCTAAAGATGCACAAAATAACACAGTTACTTCTTATTTACCAGACAGTTCATATACTTTAGAGTTTACAATAGGAACAACTAGTGCTCCTAGTGGATTTGGCATGCAGGCAACAGTTTTGAATAGTGGAAACACTACGTCTACTGGTTCTTTGACTAATGCTAGTGCTAATGCAAAAGTAACTGCTGTAAATGGAACACAAGATGTAATAGAACATAATTCTACAAGTGCAACTAATTCATTCTCTATAACATGGACTGCTCCTTCTGCTGGAAATGGAGATGTAAATATCTATGGTGCAGGTTTGGCTGTAGATGGGACTGGAGGTACTTCTGCTGATAACTCCTCAACAGCAACTACTTTAGTTTTGACAGAAGCAACTCCTCCTTGTATACCAACAGCAGCGACTATCAACCCAATGGCTTGCGGAAGTTATACTGTACCAAGTGGAGATAGTGTATATACTATGACAGGAATGTATATGGATACAATCCTTAATGCAGGTGGTTGCGATAGTGTATTGACCATCAATTTGACAGTAGGTGCACCAACAGCTGCAACAATTAGTGCAAGTTCATGTACAGGAAGTTATACCGTACCAAGCGGTAATGCAACCTATACAAGTTCAGGCACAGTGATGGATACTATTCCAAATGCAGCAAATTGTGATAGTGTATTGACCATCAATTTGACGGTAGGCAACTCAACAGCTGCAACGATTACAAGAACAGCTTGTACTAGTTATACTGTGCCAAGTGGAGATAGTACACATACAGCGTCTGCAACAATAATGGATACGATACCTAATGCAGCCAACTGTGATAGTGTTATTACTATTAATCTAACTATAGGAGAAGTTCATGCTAATATCAATGCAACATCCTGTACAGGGAGTTATACTGTACCAAGTGGTAATGCAACCTATACAAGTTCAGCAGTAGTAATGGATACCATTCCAGCTGTAGGAGGCTGTGATAGTATCATGACAATAAATCTAACAATAGATACAGCAACTTATGCTACTATTAACCCTTCAGTCTGTGCAAGCTATACTGTACCAAGTGGAGATAGTACTTATACAGCATCTGCAACAATAATGGATACCATTCCAAACATGGGAGGCTGTGATAGTATAATAACGATTAATCTAACTGTTACAGGAGCAGCTACTTCAACGATTTCTGCAAGTTCATGTACAGGAAGTTATGCTGCACCAAGTGGAGCGGTATATACCATGTCAGGGACTTATATGGACACCATACCAAGTTCAGGAAGTTGTGATAGTATAATAACGATCAACCTAACAGTAGGTGTACCAACAGCAGCAACAATTACAGAAACATCATGTACAGGAAGTTATACCGTGCCAAGTGGCAATGCAACTTATACAAGCTCAGGAACAGTGATGGATACTATTCCAAATCTATCAGGATGTGATAGTGTCTTGACTATTAACTTGACAGTAGCTAATCCTGCTTTTGCTTATGGCGCTAGTCAGTACTGTAGCAGTACAGCATCTAATACAACTCCTACCATAACAGGTACATCAGGTGGAGCATTTAGTTCTACTTCTGGCTTGACACTAAATGGAGGTACTGGAGAGATTACCATGTCTGGGTCTACCTCAGGAACCTATATGGTTACTTACTCTATAAGTGGATGTCAAGATAGTGTTAGTGTAGAATTAGCTGAAACACTAAATATTTCATTAGCTTACAACGGATCACAATGTACAGGTACTACTGGAACGGCTCCAACCGTAACAGGTTATGCAGGTACAGGTACGTTCACTATTTCACCATCAGGTTTGCCAATTAATGCCTCAACAGGAGCACTTGATTTGGCAGGATCTACTACAGGAAGTTATACTGTAAATTACACAGGAAATGATATTTGTAGCAGTACTTCATCTACCTCAGTGAATGTGACAACAACCAATGCAGCCTCTTTTAGTTATGATTCTATCTCTTATTGTCAAGAGACTACAACCAACCCAACTCCAGTTGTATCTGGAGGAACAAGCGGCTCATTCTTATGCTTGTCAGGAGCATCTGTTAATGGAACTACAGGACAAATAAACCTAAACAGTTCTACAGCAGATTATCATCCAATACACTATATTACTTCAGGTACATGTCCAGATACAAGTACAGTAATTGTACAAATAGTAGATTGTTTGCCTCCAGTAAGTGTTGATCAAGTAGAAGATGCAGCAAGTTATCGTTTGGTGCCTAATCCTAATAATGGAAACTTTGCTGTGTTGAATGATAAAATTGAACACATGGCAGATATACAAGTTTTTGATGTATTAGGGCAAATTGTTCATCAAGAACAAGCATTGTTGGCAGAAGATGCAGTGCATCATATCCGTCCTACACAACAACTAAGCGAAGGGTATTACTTTGTAAGAATAGTAGACGAACAAAGTCAGAAAACATTTAAAATACAGGTGTTGAATCGATAAGATAAACACAGACGAATAGATAATTGAAAGCTATTGGAAATATATTTCCAATAGCTTTTTCTTTTTTTCTTTTAAAAAACCGTATTTTCGAGTTAGGTATAGAGTGTTGAAGCCTATTGGATGAAATAAGCAGTATTAGGCAAATAATCCTATATCTAACACCCAATTGTTAATGATCACTAAAGTTATAGATGTATGCAAAAGAAGACTATTTATCTATTATATGCTAATGAAAATAATAATTTAGCTAATAGTGTAATAGAGGATTTATTTAGAACCAATTTTGAGCTGAAGGCCAATTTAAGTGCAGAGGAATTAGAAACGCGTATCATTCCTAATGAGGATAATCTTATACTCTTGTTATTAAGTGATAATTATCTGAAATCATTGGATGCAATGGAACGCCTTAGAGGAGTTATGTCTGATACGTTGATTCCATACCTATTGCCTGTAGTGATAGATGGTGTTCGTCCAAAAGAAGGAGAAGAGGGCGTTTTTGAAGATTATCCTACTCGCATTGCTACACTTAATGAGGTAATGTATTATAGAGATTATTGGTATGAGGAGTGGATTAGACTACGTAAGCGTTGCAATAATGCTACAGGAACAGAACAAGAAACCTTGGAGGAGCAAAAAGGGGTGGCCAAACGAATGTCTATCAATATTGGGTCCTTTTTGCGTAGTATCAATAGTGTAAATCCAATTAATTTTAGTGCACTAAAAGCAGAAGGTTATCAAGCCTTATATGAAAAAATGGACTTGGGAGATGTGCCTGTAGAACAGCGGTTCAAACACAGTTTTACAAAGCCTGTAGATGAAGAAGAGGAAAACGAAGAGCAAGTTGCACCAATTATAGAAGAAAAAGAGGAATTAGAGACTAAACCAGTGCAAGAAGGATTTAAAGACAAATTTCCTGATGCTGAAGAAGAAAAGGAAAATGAAGAGGAGGAAGAAGAAGATGAAGAAGTTCGTTTAGGAGAAGTAATAGAGCCTATTCAGTTTGAGTTGGAGGAAGATGAGGAAGAAATAGAGGAGGAAGAGCTTAGCCAAGGAGGAGAGGTAGAAATAACTAATCAACTCAATGGCGAGAATGTAGAAACTACAGTAGTGGTAGAAGAAAAAGTAGAAGAATTGAGTCAGGAAGAAATTGTAGAGCAAACATTAGAACATGAGGAGGTGACAGAGCTAGTAGAAGAGGAAGAAACGGTAGAAGAAGAAATAGAAGCTCTTTTGGGGGATATAATAGAGGAAGAGGATGAAATAGAAGAATCAATAGAGGAAGAGTTAGAAGAAGTTGTAGAGGAAGTCGAAGAAACTGCAGAGGAGGAAGAAGAAGCTGAAGAGTTTATGGCTAGAGGATTTGAAAACTACAGTGAAATGGATGCAAATACTATTTTGGAGAAATATGATATTGCAGAAGTTGATGATATAGATGTACTGTTTTTTGTAGCAGAGTCTGAAACTGAAGAAGGGGATTATGATAATGCCAAAAAATGCTATGAACGCATTTTGAAAATTGATCCTTTCAATGGTAGGGCTCTCATTTGGATGGCTAGATTATTGGCTAAGTATTATGAAGGTTCGGAAGCAGGAGCAGAGTCTTATTATAAAAAGGCCATCATGTTTAATGATGAAAATGCTCATCTGTATTACGAATATGGATTGTTGCTCAAAGATCACTTTAAGTCGTACTACAAGGCAATTGATTTATTCCGAGAAGCTTTGGTTATCGATACTCGTTATGATAACGCATACTTTGCAATGGCTACCTGCCAAAAAGAACTAGGGTTGACTGATCAATCTAAAGCTAATTACCTACAAGCTTGTGTGCTCAATACAGAATACAGAACTTCTGAAAATGATGATTATTTTAGTGTCTTGAGAGTAATAGAAGAAGGGGCTGCTGTAGATGAAGAAGAGGAAGATAATCTAAGCAATAATCCTAATGCTGATACTGTAGTAATGGTAACAGGAGCTACTTCTGGCATAGGGAAAGCTATTGCTGAAGTTTTTGCTGTAAATGGTTATAAAGTAATCATAACAGGGCGAAGAGCAGAGCGTTTAGATGAATTTAAGACAAGCTTAGAGTCTAAGTTTGAAGTGCAGATGGAATGTGTATCTTTTGATGTACGTGATAAGACGGCTGTAGACCAAGTCTTAGATGTATTGCCAGAAGAATGGAAAAATATTGATATTTTGATCAATAATGCTGGTTTAGCAAAAGGACTAAATAGCTTCTATGAAGCTGATCTTGAGCATTGGGAAGCAATGATTGATACTAACGTAAAAGGACTGTTATACATGTCTAGATTAGTAGCTCCGACTATGGTAGAACGCCAAAAAGGACATATTATTAATATTGGGTCTGTAGCAGGGCGTCAAGTGTACCCTAAAGCGTCTGTTTATTGCGCCAGTAAGTCCGCTGTGGATTCTATTACAGAAGGTATGCGCTTAGATTTACACAAACATAATATTCGTGTTACGGCTATTTGTCCAGGACATGTAGAAACAGAGTTTGCTTTGGTTCGTCATGAGGATGAAGATCGTGCAAAAATATATAAAGACTACAAACCACTAACAGCTTATGATGTGGCTGAAATGGTTTATTTCTCTGCTACTCGTCCAGCTCACGTTAATATTCAAGATGTATTGATGTTTAGTACTCAGCAAGCATCTGTCAACCATATTAGTAAGAGTGGCCGTAGTTAGATAGAAGATACTTAGATGTTATATAATATACCTTTCAGCCTTAAGCTGAAAGGTTTTTTATTAGGATGAATTTGCTTATTTAACTAACTTAAATTTATTATGAAATTATACACTAACCTTTTTATGGTCATGATGATGACTTTATTGTTTGCCTGTGGTGGTGAGAATAGAACAACTAATGAGCCTGTAGATACGCCTCCTGCAGATACGACTGCTGAGGTAACTGAACCTGTAGATGCTCCAAAAGATGAGCTACCAAATCAGAAAATAGTAGAAGCTACTTTTGATCATTGTACAGCTTATGCTGCTGCTACAGATTACTATTTCACTTTGTTGGGTAGCGAAGAAATGTTAGAGATTCGTGTGCAAGATCCTGAGGTTGCAGAAGGGGAGGCAGTCAAAGTACCTGAAAAATTTACGGTAGAAACAGCAGATGGGCCTCCTGATACTAACCCTGAAATGGTAGGAAAACTATGTCGTATTGTATATAATACAGAAGGTGCAGTTATTGCCATTGAATTGGCAGAGTAATGCTAGAAGCATTAGAGCTTGCAAAAACGAGAAGAATTAGCTACTAAAGTAGCTAATTCTTCTCGTTTTATTTAAACTCCTTGCTTTGGGAATGACATCAAATCTTGAAGAATTACGAAAATAAAAAACCTTATGAAATTTTTTTTACTTCATTCCATTTTAATGTCAATTCTACTCATGAATTTAACTGCAAAAGAAGCACAATTATTAGATAATTTACACACAAAAGTCTCTACACTCAAAAAACTTAAGGCTAAAGATCCTGAAACTTTTAAGACATGGTTAAGCAAGAAGGATAAAAAAAAGCAACAACAGCTCAAACTTGCTATTGTATATAGCAATAAAATCAAACAACTTCGAGCAAAAAAAGAAGGAGCTTCTGAACAGAAACAAGCAAAAATTGACCAAAAAATTGATAAAACTATAGCCAAAGCAAAGGCTAGAGGTATAGAAGTTGCTAGTGAGGATCAAGAAGATAATATCTCTAGAAAACAGTTTATGGAAAAGAGCCAAGCAGGTTTGGATAGTATTTCTAGTCAATTATCTGAATTAAATGATAAGCATGATTTTAGTATAAATTTGGCAGTATTTAAGACTGATTTGGTCCACATGAAAATGCAAACACCATTTGGTGATCTTTTGAAAGCTGACTTGCAAGATCGAGCAGGCAATTTAAATGAAGAAAAAGTAATTGGGCTTAAAGAGCAAATCTCTAAGATGGTTGGACATTTTCTCAATAAAGTCAGAAGATTGGATCATTATAAGTTAAATGCAAATCATTTTTATAAAATAAAAGATTTAGAGTACAATGCATTAACAGAAGACTTGAAGGATTTTGTTAAACTAGTAGATCGCTGTGGGAAGGCTCCTATCGTTACCGATATGCGCTATATCTCTACTACTGATGATCACAAAATAAAAGAGAAGATAAAAGCAGCATTTGTAGAATGGGGTCAAAATATAGCTAATGTTTATGCCGCTGCTAAATTTCCAAAAGGAACAATGGTGTCTTCTTTTAAGATTAAAACAGAATTAGAAAAGGTATTTAGGCAAGAAGATAATACTCTGATAAAACAACTTTATGATAGTATTGAAGGTAGTTTTAATGGGCAATTAGAATTGCTTGCCAATGATGCCAAAATACAAGTATCTACTATTATCAATTCGTATGTGAATAACGATAAGTATATGCAATCCTTAAAAGATAATGGATACCATACTATTTCTTTTAAAGATTATAATGCTGTTGGAGCAGCATTAGTAAATGCCAAAGCAGAAGGTTCAGGAGATGAGGTTGCAGATGGTAACCTACAAGAATTTTTTGATGAATGGAAAAGGGGATCGATAGCAAGTTTAGCACCTGTAGAAGGCGATACTCAAAGCTTTGTAGATATGTACACCTTAGATGCTGTAGGCAAAGGATTAGCATCTAAATCTCATGAGTCATTTAACGATTTTTGGAATAGGGTAAATGCTATATTTGCAGGTGTAAACAGTAGCCCAACAGCTATAACGGTCAAAAATAGTATAGAAGAAGAGGTAAATGCGCTAAACGCTAGTGATTTTTTCCAAAAACTACCTCCTACAGGAAAGTTTCCTGATATAAGAACATTAGCAGCTTATATCAGAGATGTAACAATGGATACCACTTTCAAAAGTTACCAAGACAAGTGGGAAACTTGGCGCAAAAAGAATCTGATTTCAACAATAGGTATTCCACAAGACACAGATTTTTATCCTGAACGACTCAAGATGTTGATAGGTGATTTATTGGGTGTATTTCAAAGTTTCGGATTTAAGCCGCAGGCGACCAAATTTTTTCCATGACTAAATCCCACCGATTGCTTTTAAAAGCAACCCTCAAATTGAGCATATTTTTAGCACCCTGATCAGACCAACGTTGACCTGATTT
>JAAEPD010000598.1 GCA_024222455.1 Aureispira sp. | reverse complement strand
CCCAAATCGACTTACTATTTTTTTTTAATTCGATGGTCTTTGCTTGGCTCACTTATGCTTGCTTCTAATACTTTTCGTCCTAATTCCAGCCATAGCTCCTCAAATCGCTTCTCATATTCATAGAAATTTTCCAGCGCTTTCAGAGCTCTTAATTCAGGCCACTTTTCCTCTGCTATTTTTATGACATCTTTCTTCTCCATAATTGATTTTTTTCAACAAGTTAGCCTTTCCTTCCGAAACTTTGAAATACACCCGATTTATTTAATTTTAGATATGCTTGCAATGAAACTATTGCAGGTTTTGCTTCAGAACGCTTCAATGCAGAGATTGACTTACTAAAAAGTACTCTAAAGAAAGGTGAAGGTGATAAATTTACGAGTGCAGAAGTTCAAATTGCTTGGAATAAATTTGTATTAGATCTATCACCAACCACAGCACATTGGAATAATATAACAAGACACTTGGCAGGTAAAGTATTGTATGATTATATTCAAACCTACACAGAAATGTTGCCTACAGCAATTGAGTTGCAAGAGGCTTTAGCTGATAGTCGAGTGACTGTAGCAGCTAGTGGAACCCGTTCTTATATAACAGGACTAAAAGGGAAGTTTGAATGGGGAGATTGGAGTCTTTTTGATTTATTACCTATAAAAAGAGGTTTTGAATTGCGCTTAAAAGTGAAGATGATTGAAAGTGGAGAAATGCAGAAAGTAAAGAGCATTTCTGCTAAAATAACGAATGAACATGGAGTTGCCTTAGATGCAAAACAATTTAAGTTTAAGATAGGAAAGGCAGAACAAAATGATACACTGCTAACTCAGCCAATTACAGTACAGCTCAAAGTGCTTAGTTTTGGGAATAGTAGTACAGGTGGAGGAATTAGTAAAACAATAGGGGTGTCTTATAGTGAATCTGTTCCTATTGGTAGTGCAGAATATAATGTTGAATGTGAATTTGAACAATATGGAACAGTTGCAAGCTTTAGGTCCCTTAATGCAGGGACTGCAACTAATTTACCTCAGCTTAAATTAAGTTTTCCTGCTCAAATTCAATTAAAGAAGAAATAAATGAGCATTTAAATATTTGAGTTAAGATGAGCAGCAAAAAACTAGTTTTTTGCTGCTCATGCTTTTTATGCAATACTCTACATAAAATTTATTAAACTTAAATCTCAAAAACTCTTGTAAGTACTTTTATGTTTATTAAGTTTGTCGACTTTTGTATAAATAACAATCAAAAAATCAGCAAAGGAGCTTAACTCTTTTGTACACTTATATATGTTTTCAAGATCCAATATACTTAAATTATCACTTTTTGCTACAGGCTTGTCAGGTATTGTAGCAGAGTATATTTTAGCAACCTTAGCAACCTATTTTTTAGGGAACTCCGTTTTTCAGTGGACAATGGTGTTGTCTGTTATGCTCTTTTCTATGGGGTTGGGGAGTCGCATTTCTAAACAGATAGAAACACGTCTGTTGGAGCGATTTATTCTTATAGAATTTACCTTATCCATTTTAGTATCCTTCTCAGCTTTGGCTGCTTATGTTGTTGCGGCGCATTTCGCTTATACTAGCTTAGTTATCTATGGTTTTAGTGTCATCATAGGAGCGTTGATTGGTATGGAAATACCCTTAGTTATTCGCTTGAATGACGAGTTTGAGGAGCTAAAAGTGAATGTCTCTAATGTAATGGAGAAGGACTATTATGGTAGTCTATTGGGTGGTGTATTTTTTGTATTCTTTGGGCTGCCTTATTTGGGCTTGACTTATACTCCTTTTTTACTAGGAACGGTCAATTTTGTAGTAGCTATATTATTACTGTTTTCACTGAAAAGTACACTTAAACCAAACTGGAAGAAGCGGTTGTATGGCACAACTCTAGCTGTTGCTATTATTATTGGAGCAGGAGCCTTTTTTGCTAAGCCAATTATATTGTTTGGAGAACAAACACGCTACAAGGATAAGGTGATTTATACTGACCAATCTCAATATCAGAATCTAGTAGTGACACAATACAAAGGTAACTATTGGTTTTATATTAATGGGAATCAGCAGTTAAGTACTTTAGATGAATGGATGTATCATGAACCTTTGGTTCATCCTGCTATGAAGTTGCATGCAAATCCTGAAAATGTGTTGATATTGGGTGGTGGTGACGGTTGTGCAGCTAGAGAAGTACTAAAATATGAATCTGTACAGCATATAAAATTGGTAGACCTTGATCCTAAGGTAACCGAGTTGGCTAAAACACATCCGATTTTTACAGAATTGAATGAAAATGCTTTAGAGAATGAAAAAGTAGAAGTGCTCAATGGAGATGCTTATACTTACCTAGAGGCTACACAGGAGTATTTTGATGTAATTGTTATAGACTTTCCAGATCCTAAAAGTATAGAATTAGGGCGTTTGTATTCTTATGAGTTTTATAGAATGTGTTATAAACAATTAAGACCTAATGGGGTGATTGTTGTACAGTCTGGGAGTCCTTACTATGCCACCAAAGCGTTTGCTTGTATAGAAAAAACAATAGCAGCGGCAGGATTCCAAACAATTCCTATTCACAATCAAGTTTTGACCTTAGGGCAGTGGGGCTGGACAATTGGGGCTAAATCTATCCCTAAAGACACTTTGAAGCCGCTATTAAGGCAAATGACTTTTGATGGAATGGAGACAAGATGGATAAACAATGATGCTATGTCTCATATCACTTCGTTTGGAAAATCTTTGGTAAAATTAGATACGGCCAAAATAGAAGTAAATCGAATACATAACCCAGTACTAAGTGCTTATTACCGACAAGGAAATTGGCAATTTTATTAGAATGAATGGCGAACTATTATAATAACTACTACTATCATGACAAAACGATTAGAACAACTACTGACCTTTTTGAAGACAACACCTAATGAGCCTTTTATTCTGTTTGCTATAGCTAAGGAATATGAGGGCATGGATGATTTAGAAAATGCTTTGAGTTATTATGAAAAATTGACTACAGATTCACCTAATTATGTAGGCACTTATTATCACTTGGGTAAATTATTGGAGGCGCTACAACGAGAGAAAGAGGCTTTTTTTACCTATAAAAAGGGGATGGATATTGCTAAAGCACAAGATGATCAACATGCCTTTTCCGAGTTGGCTGGAGCCAAGTTAGACTTAGGCGATGATGATGATTTTGAATAATTTTAACAGTATTGTAATAGATCTAGCCCCAACCTTTAAAAACAACTTCTTCGTTTACTAAAGCATGTTCAAAATAGTAGTTTTTGGGGATTTAGTAAGTGATTATGAAATCTCACAAATTACAGCAGAACTAGTCTAGGTTTTTAAATATACTAGACTGACAGAAAATACAACAAACTATTATTAGGCAATTGTTATTTAAATACCTATATTTGCGGCTATGTTTAAACTAAAAATGACATACAAGGTTCTATTACTACTATGTTTAGGACTTGTACTAGGAAGTTGTGGTAAAGATAAATTCGAAAAATTGCGCTTGAGCAATGATACGGAATTGAAATATACTAAGGCTTTTGAGTATTATGAAGCAGAGGAGTACCAAAAAGCTCAATATTTGCTAGAAGACCTAATTGGTATGGTTCGCTTGACGGAACGTGCAGAAAAGGTGTACTTTTATTATGCATATACGCATTATCATTTGAGTAATTACACTTTTTCATCTTATTACTTCAAGCAGTTTTATAATACTTTTCCGAATGGAGAAAGTGCTGAAGAAGCTTTATTTATGAGTGCGGAGTCTTTTTATGAGTTATCGCCCATTTATAGACTAACTCAAGAAGATACAGATAAAGCTATTGAAGGTTATCAACTGTTTGCAAACTCTTATCCTAAAAGTGAACGATTGTCTATTTGCAATCAAAAAATAGATGAGTTACGTAGCAAATTAGAAGAAAAAGCGTTGGAAAGTGCTAAAGGCTATTATCGTCGTAGACACTACCAAGCAGCTAATCATTCTTTTAATTCTTTATTAGTTGATTTTCCGGATACGAAAAATAAAGAATATATTAGATTTATGTTAATTAAATCTGCTTATAAGTATGCTTTGGCGAGTGTTTTGTCTAAACAAGTAGAACGCTTTGAGTCAGCAGTTAAGCATTTCAAAATGTTTAAAAAACGACATGCCGAAAGTGATTATTTTAAAGAAGCAGAAAACATACGCAATACTGCCATCCAAAAAATAAAAAAATTGCAGAATGAATAGAAATAATGAAATCAAAGAAAAAGCACAAGGTATTTATCCTTATATAGTAGCTAAGAATGTGGAGTCTATTGCAAAAAAAGGAAACATAAATATCTATGAGTCTCTAAATGTAGTGTCTAAACGCGCTAATCAGATCACTGTAGATTTGAAAAAAGAGTTGCACACTAAATTAGAAGAATTTGCATCATCTACTGATACTTTGGAAGAAGTACATGAGAACAAAGAGCAAATAGAGATTTCTAAATTCTATGAGCGCTTACCTAATCCAGCGATTATTGCGCTTAATGAGTTTATGAGTGATAAACTTGATTATAGATTCAAAGATGAAGAAGAAGATTAATTTTTATCTACTTTAATTAGATAAAATTCTATGATATTTGAAAATGCAAAACTCCACATACTGTGCAAGTTTTGCATTTTTGTTTAGATAACTTGATTCTTGGATTCTTTTGAATATTCGGGGTAGTAGAAAAACTTCATGAACTAATGTCTATGTTACAAAACAAAAAAATACTATTGGCTTTATCAGGTAGTATAGCTGTGTATAAAGCTGCTTTTTTGGTAAGATTGCTAATTAAGAAGGGGGCAGATGTTCAGGTTGTTATGACTAATGCTGCTACCGATTTTGTTGGACCTCTTACTTTTTCTACCCTATCCAAGCATCCAGTTTATAGTGAAGTTAGCTCAGAAGCTGGCTGGAACAATCATGTAGATTTAGGTCTTTGGGCTGATGTTATGTTAGTGGCTCCTGCTACTGCTAATACTTTGGCTAAAATGGCAAATGGAATTTGTGACAACATGGTACTAGCAACTTACTTATCGAGTAGGTGTCCAGTCTTTTTTGCGCCCGCAATGGATTTGGATATGTGGGAGCACCCCTCTACACAACGAAATGTAAAACAGTTGCTTGATTATGGAAATTTGCTTATCCCAGTAGAAGATGGCGAGTTAGCAAGCGGTTTGGTTGGCAAAGGGCGTATGGCAGAACCAGAAAATATAGTAAAACAATTAGAAATCTATTTTCGATCAAAAGGGGAGCAACCTCTAAAAGGAAAAAAAGTTTTAATCACTTCTGGCCCAACAGTAGAACCTATCGACCCTGTCCGGTTTATTAGCAATCGATCTACCGGTAAAATGGGAACAGCTATCGCCGATGAATTGGCTGCTCAAGGAGCTGAAGTTGTCTTAATAACAGGTCCTGTACATATTCACCCAAGTGAACCAGCAGTAGAAGTAGTTAAGGTTGGTTCTGCAGAGGAGATGTATAAGGCTGCTATGGGGCGTTTTGCTACTATGGATATAGCCGTATTGGCAGCAGCAGTAGCCGATTATACTCCAATGGAAGTTGCAAATCATAAGATCAAGAAAAAAGAAGGAGAAATGTTTATTGAGCTCAAACGAACTCATGATATTGCTGCAGAATTGGGTCAATCTAAAAAAACTGAGCAAATAATGGTTGGTTTTGCGATGGAAACCAATGATATGATGAAAAATGCTCAAAGTAAGTTAGAACGGAAAAATCTGGATTTTATAGTGCTAAATAGCTTGTTAGATAAAGGTGCTGGATTTGGTTATGATACAAATAAAGTGAGCTTCATCGAGCGAAATGGAGCTGTTACACGTTTTGATTTAAAGACCAAGAAAGCAGTAGCGAAAGATATTGCGCACAAAATTTGTAGTTTATTGAGAGATTAGTCTATGTGTTTTATAAAATGGATTGCTATTTAATCGTTATAAATGCATGAACTGTTTTTAAGAAAATAAAAAAAATAGAAAATATGGCTTACAAATGTTTTGGGTGGATAGTTCTTATTTTGTTGACTTCTCAACAGATTTGGGCTCAAGAGTTTAATACAGCAGTAACTGTAAATACTCCCAAAATACAATCTGTGGATCGTAAGGTGTTTGATAACTTAGAGAAGCAAATCAAACAGTTTATGAACAACCGTGATTGGACGGAAGATGAATACGAACCAGAAGAACTCATTGAACTAAATATTGTAATAACAGTAAACAAAGAAAAGTCTCAAACCTCATTTGAGGGACAGATTATGGTTCAAGCTAGCCGACCTGTATATGGAAGTGGTTACAATAGTATGATTTTCCAGTATTTGGACAAGCAGTTTGAGTTTACTTATGGAGAATTTGAGGTACTTGATTTTGCAGAAAACTCTTTTACTTCCAACCTTACTTCAGTCTTAGCTTTCTATGCTTATATAATACTGGGTATAGATCATGATTCCTTTTCCGAATTAGGTGGTTCTGACCATATAGATAAGGCACAAAATATAGTGAATTCTGTCCCTTCTACAGCAGGAGCAACAGGATGGACTGCTAATAGTACAGGAGTAGCCAATCGTAATCGTTTTTGGTTGGTTGAAAATATGCTAAGTGTGCGTATGCAAGATATGCGTAGAGCAATGTATCAATACCATTTATTGGGGGTTGATCGATTGTCTCAGTTAGAGACTGTGCCTAAGGGCTTAGGTGCTATGCTTAGTTCATTGGAAACTGTGGCTAAATCTAATGTTGCTTACCCTAGTACTATGTGGGTACAGTTGTTTGCAGATTTTAAGCGAGACGAAATTATTAATGCTTTTTCTATTGCTGATGTTCGCACTAAACGTAAGGTGCATGATATAATGATTAAGCTAGATGCTACACATGCTCAAGAGTATAAAGCACTGTTGAAATAATTTAAGATATGTTCTTATATAAGATGGGGAAACTAAGGAGTTTAGTTTCCCCATAAGTTTTTTATAGGATCAATATTACAGATTTTGTGATCTTTAACAGAGAAGGTCTTTAGTCTGTACTAAATAGGTCTAGTTCAATTCTTTTAATAAGGTATTAACAGCCAATTTCCCCAATTCATTAGAAGCTAACGGGCTTGCTCCTGTTATTAACCTTCTATCTAAACAAACAGTTTTGTCAGATTTAGTATTTACAATATTAGCCCCTAAACTCTTCAGTTTTTCGCTTAAAGCCCATGGCATTTGCCCTGGTAAATAACCAATCTTCGGTGTCATTTTATCTATAGAATCAGGAAATACAGCCATTTTGTATCCTTTATAAATAAATTTCTGATTATTTAGGGTTGTTGTTAAAAACGAACCTGGCCCATGACAAAGACTTATGGTAAATAAATCGTTTTCATGTGCCCATTTCAATATTTTTCCAACATTTTTGTCTTCTGGAATACCTATCATAGCTCCATGTCCACCAGGTACAAAGACGGCTGCATAGGAGTCCATATCATTTAGTGATGTAGCTATAAAATTTTGCAATTTTTTGGGTTGTTCAAAATTCGATTGGTATTCCTTATAGATAGCTTTTACCTGCTCATCTTTTTTAGGGAATGCCCACATTTCAAAAACTACTGGTTTGCCAGTTGGAGTGGCTATTTCAAAATCAAAACCTGCATTTTTAAGATGCAGCATAGGCACTAGAGCTTCTACAGGATGGTTTCCAGTAGAAAACAACTTGCCATTTTGCATTTTCATATTTTTTTGTTCCGTAAAAATTACTAAAATCTTAGATTTTTTCCCTTGATATTTTTGGTACGAAATATTTTCAAAATCTGTTTTTGATACAGTTCCTAGCATTAAGGCTACTTTTGATGGACTATAAGACCCATCTGCTTCCTGTTTTGGAGCTAGACCTAATATTCTTTTCAACATGTTTATTTATTTTATTGTAGTTACCAATTTATTCATAGGTTTACGAACTTTGACTAAATCCACCAACCAATCTTTTTCAGCATCTCTATAACCTATGGGAAGGAGGATTGTACTACGCAGGTTTTTCTCTGAGAGCCCTAATATCTTGTCTAAAGCAGAAGGGGCAAAGCCTTCCATAGGAGTGCTATCTATACCTTCAAATGCAGCTTGCGTCATAGCTGCCATCAAGGCAATATACGTTTGGCGTGCAGCATGTTCAAAATTGACCTTAGCCTCACGTTTTGGGTAGCTATCTAAGAGCATTTGACGATAGTTTTCCCAACCTTCGTTTTTGAAACCTCGAATTTCATTAGTTAAATCGAACATGTAATTTATTCGATCAGCAGTGTAATTATCCCAAGCGGCAAAAACCAGCAGGTGAGAGCAAGCAGTTACCTGTGGTTGATTCCAAGCAATTTCTCTTATCTGTGCTTTAGTTTCTGAATTAGTGATAACAAAGACCTCAAAAGGTTGTAATCCACTTGATGTTGGAGTCAATCTTATGGCTTCAAGAATATTATCTATTTTTTCTTGTGGGACTGTTTTACCATTCATCGCTTTGGTAGCATAGCGTTCGTTCAATTTCTTTAAAAAACTCATTGTATTTTTTATTAATTAAAATAATGATACAAAGATAGAGCTTAATCAAGTCTTAAAAATTGATGTATGGTAAGAAAAGAAGTTATTGGTTAGCAATCTCTTTTCGGATTCTACTTAAGCTTTCAGTAGTAATTCCTAAAAAAGAAGCAATATGATAGTTTTTTACATTTTGTTCAATGTTCGGATAAGAGTTTACAAAATTTAAGTAACGCTCTTTTGCTGACATTGTTAGGTTTTCTAGGATTCGCTTTTGGAAGGCAGCAAATGCTGATTCTAAATTTTTAATATAAAAATGACTTATTTTAGGTATATCTTCACAAAGATTATCAAAATCCTTTTTTGAAATTTTAAGCAAGGTTGCTTCTTTTATACATTCAATATAAGATACAGATTTAGTTTTTTCTTTGGCATATAGAGCAATATAATCACTAATCCACCAACCTTGTATTGCAAATTGCAGAGTATGTTCTTTTCCTGAAGTATCTATGAAATAGGTTCGTAAACAGCCTCTATGAATATAATGAATGCTGTTGACTTCTTCTTCTTCTCTCAAAAGAAATTCTCTTCTTTTGAGAGTTATTTTTTTTAAGTTATTACATATAAGATGTAACTCATCTTCTGTAAATGTAATATCTTTAAAAATTTCAAGTACAATTGACTTCACTTTGCTTGGTTTAAAATTTTGTAATGCTCGTCATTCAACAATAGTTGTGCAGCGTTAGAACAAACATACGAAAATAAAAATGAGTGATTATCCTACTAATGGTTCTACATCTGTTAATGAAGTTACTGCTTTTATTAAGGTAATTATAGCATTACTATAAAGATTAGTTAAACTCAATTGAATAAGTTGGATATTTTCAATTACCTTTTTTTCTTTATGTACTAAAGAGTTCTTAGTTTTACTGGTCAATTCAATTTTGACGAAATTTTGTAAAAAAAATACCAAATAATAGCCCTGTGGCAACACAAAACTTTCACAACCCCAAAACCTTTTTTAATTATATCTATGCTATTGTTAGCTTAACCTTTATGCTATATTGGTTAGGTATCCTAGGTAGTGTGTTAATCTATACCAGCAATCTACTTACCTATTTTAGAGAGAATATCCCTTTCTATATAGAACTAAAAGATAATGCACCAGAAGCAGATGTATTTAAATACCAAAAGAAATTAGAGGTTAGTGAATTTGTAAAGAAAGGTTCTGTTCGATACATTTCTAAGGAAGAAGCGGTAGAAGAGTTGGAGGGGGATGATCTTTTGTCTAAGGATGACCTAATGTTGTTTGGGGAGAATCTCCTACCTAATATGATTGCTTTTCATATGAGAGGCGATTTTGTAACAAGTAATGAAGAAATTATAGCAGAAATAAGGACAATGGGTTTTGTGGAGGATGTTTTTCATATGGAGGGAGCTACCCGAAATATATCAACCAATTTATATCGTGTTGGTCTGATAGTATTGGTGTTGGTAATCTTTTTTATCTTTGTGGCAATTACACTGATCAAGAATACACTAAAGTTGATGATTCTTTCCAATAAACAACTTATTCAGACCATGCAATTGGTTGGTTCTAATTGGGAATATATGTCTAAACCTTATTTACAACAAAGTATTCGAAACGCTTTGTTTAGTTCAGGAATAGCTATTGTAGCAATCCTAATCACTATTTGGATTGCTCAATCACAGATTGATGGCTTATCACATTTTGCAAGTGCATCAAGTTTTGTAGGATTATCAGTTGTTTTAATAATAGTAAGTATGTTAGTATCTTGGGGCAGTACAAGGCACAGTATCAATAAGTATATGCGTGTTCCTACCAACCAATGGATGATATAGTTTTAATAATAAATAGAATAGAAAAATATATAGACGTAATGGCAAAAAGAAATAAAAGTAAAGGAAGTAGTAAAAAAACTAAAACCATTTCTGAGAAACCTCTAGAACATAGAAGAAAAGAAGAAATGGTAGAAACTAAAAAAACTACTAGTTCTTATAAGTCTTCGAAGAAAAGGAAAAAAGAGGTACCTAATCCATTAGTTTTTGGCAAGGATAACTATATTGTTATGGGTATAGGTTTAGCCTTAATCTTAGTCGGATTCTTGCTGATGTCTGGTGGTTCTATGCCTGATCCAGATACTTGGGATGATAATATTATCTATAGCACTCGTCGTATTACACTAGCGCCACTTGTAGTATTGATTGGTCTTGGTGTGATTGTTTTTGCTATATTCCGTTCTTCTGGAAGTGACAGCTCAAGTAGAGGGGGAGAGGAAGAGAATGAAATGGAGACAGTATAATTTAAGATAGAAAAAGCAGCGAGACTTAGGTATGGAATGGTTAGAAGCATTGATATTAGGAATAATACAAGGATTGACAGAATATTTGCCTGTAAGTAGTAGTGGGCATTTAGAGATAGGAAAAGAGTTGTTGGGAGTAGAACCTTCTAAGAATCCAGCTTTTGACCTGACTTTTTCGGTTGTAGTACATTTTGCAACAGTATTAAGTACTGTGGTAATCTTTTGGAAAGATATTCTACAGATTTTTAAAGGACTTTTTCAGTTCAAGTGGAATGAAGAATTCCAGTTTTCGGTCAAGATTATTATTTCTATGATCCCTGCAGCTATAATTGGGATAGCTTTTGAAGATCAGATAGACACCTTTTTTATGGGGAATATCTTATTGGTTGGATTCATGCTTTGGGTCACAGGTCTTTTGCTCTTTTTGGCTGATAAAGCCAAAGCAACAGACCTCAATGTCACTTATCCTAATGCCTTGATTATTGGTATCGCTCAAGCTATTGCTTTATTGCCAGGTATATCAAGGTCAGGAGCAACTATTTCTACATCAGTATTACTCAAAATAGATAGAGAGCGTGCAGCTCGATTTTCGTTCTTAATGGTTATTCCTCTTATTGTAGCCAAAGTAGCCAAAGATTTAATGAGTGGCGAAATTTCTTTTGAAGCAGAGGTGGCAGGTCCAATGCTAATAGGCTTTCTAGCTGCTTTTGTAGTAGGTGTTTTTGCATGTAAATGGATGTTAGAAATAGTGAAGCGTGGAAAATTGGTCTACTTTTCGATATATTGTTTTATAGTAGGTTTAATAAGTATTGTATATGCTTTAATGTAATCGGTAGTTTGAACAACACAAACAATGACTAATTATAAATAGATGCCCAAGATTTGGATACATATCATTTTAGTTTTTTTCCTTTCAGTAGGAAGTTATGGCTTTGGCAATGCCCAAAAAGCTGTTGAGCTAACTAATGGATCTTTTGAGGGGGAGCCACATGATGCAGTTAATCCAGAAGGATGGGAATCTTGTGGTTATGATTCTACTCCTGATATACTTCCTGGCCCTTGGGGCGTTTACCAAAAACCTACACATGGTTATACATTTTTAGGCCTGATTTCTAGAGAGAACAACACATGGGAAACCATAGAACAAAAACTAGATAAGCCTTTAAAAAAAGGGCAGTGCTACAAATTTACAGTAGATCTTTCTAGATCTCCTGCTTATGCTGGTTATGCCAAACCTGTTCGTCTGCGTGTTTGGGCAAGTACTTCTTCTTGTGATCGCAAACAGATGATCGCTCTTTCTCCAACAATAGAGCACAACGAATGGAGAACTTATCCTTTCATGTTTTTTGCAGAAGAAAGCTACAAATACATTATTATAGAATGCTTTTACAAAGAAGGAACACTTATTCCTTATAGAGGTAATATTCTTATTGATAATTTTTCTGCCTTTGAGCCTTGCGATCGTGCATAAATAGCCTTTTATCAGATCGTTGAAGTCCTACACTTTCCAAAAATAAGTCAAGTTATATTGCTGCCAGTAGTTACGTCTATAGAAGAATTGAAGATAGAAAGAAGATCTATAGGTCTAAACATTTATCCTAACCCAACGAGTTAAGGTTGGACTATAGATGTAAGTGATTTAGTCCAATTACAGGTTTATGATGTATTGGGACAGCCACTAGTACAAAAAATGATAGATAGCCAAGAGTATATCAAAGCTAGGGATTGGCCAGCAGGAGTGTATGTATTATCTATCCGAAATAAAAGTGGAATTTTTTTAGAACAAAGGAAGCTGATTAAGAATTAGTTTTTTAATCCTACTAATATTTTTTCTGCAGCCAAGAAGTCGCTCCATTGCTGGTCATTCAAGTCACTATCTCTAGGTTGAGTCTGATAAGTTTTTTTGTTTTGTAAAACCTCATAGTATTCTTGAGCTTTAGTAAGATCCTTTAGGTGATTAACCAATAGTGATACTATCAAAATGAGATGATAAGGAGGGGAGTGGGTGTTGAGCAAATGTTGGTAATATTCAAAAGCTTTATGATAATCTTTATAGACAGTTTCATAGAGCTCTCCCAAGTTGCCAACTAAAAACTTATCATTAGGATGATAATGTATTCCTTGCTCATAGACTTTTTTTGCAGCAGCATAATCTTTTTTATCTATCCAAAGATAAGTGGCCCATACATTGAGTACCCGTTTATTTGATTTATCTCTAGAAAGCACCTCTTTGAGCAACCTCTCAAACTCTAGAAGGTCATTCGATTTTTTATAAGCATCAGCTAAATTAAGAGTATATAGGGTATCGTTAGGTTTGTGTTTTAAGGCTTTTTTTATGTGTTCAATAGCCTCGTCTAGTCTAGCATTATTCTTATATAGAGCACCTAAGTTGTTGTAAACAATGGCATCGGTGGGCTGTAGTTCTATCACTTTTTTATAGCAAATTTCAGAATTGACATTGTCATGAAAAAATATTTGATATAGGTGTCCTAAATTGAATAGTGCATCAGTATGTTGAGGGTTGGCAGCAATGACTATGTTATAATAATCTTTTGCTAATAGAGGGCGTTCTTTTAGGGTGTATTGGAGGGTGCTAGCCAATTTATAATAATGCTCAGCAAAATGCGCAGACTGTCTAAACGAAGGTTCAAAATCTTTGCGAATTGCTTCATGGCGTTCAAGTGTTTGTTCCGCTTCTGGATAATAATATTGATCAAACTTATAAAAAACCTCAAAGGCTAACTCCCAAAGCTTAAATTGCTCTGGAGAAAAGTGTTGTTCCAAATAGTGTCTAAACTTATTGCGGAGTGGTTTATCTTTAGATAGCATTGCCACAATAACCAACTCATATTGAAGTTCATTGTGATAAGCACTTGCTTCTTTTGCCAATTCATAGCCTAGAGTAACATTAGAGGAGTCTTTACTTAGTAATAAGCGTTTGATATTGTTCAGCTCGTTAGACGATAGTTTCATCATATGTTAACCCTGAGGCATTTAGTTTTCTAAGATTAATGTTTATTTCTCTAATAGCATTTTCTCTGCGGTTAAAAAGTCGTTCCATTGTTCGTCTGTTAAGCTGTGATCTCTAGCCTGATATTGGTAAGCATCCTCGTTTTGCAAAACCTCATAATATTCTTGAGCTTTTGCAAAGTCCTTCAGGTGATGAACTAATAAAGAGATCATCAAAACTAAACGATAAGGGGATGTAGAGGCATTGAGTGAGCGTTGGTAATATTCAAAAGCTTTGAGGTAGTCTTTGTAGACATATTCGTAAAGCTCTCCAAAATTACCTACCAGAAATTGATCATTGGGATTGTAACGCAAACCGTCTTCATAGGCTTTTTTAGCAGCAGGATAGTCTTTTTTATATTCCCAAAGATAATTTGCCCATTGATTGATTGCTCGCTTATTAGTTCTATCCTTGCTAAGTATGCCATGGATTAACTCTTCAAATTTTTCAGGTTGTTTGGCTGTCAAATAAGCTCCCGCTAAATTGCAAGTGTAAAAGGTATAATTAGGGTTGTACTTTAAGGCTTTATTGAAATACTTAATAGCTTCATCTATCCTAGATGCATCTTTAGAATGTAGCGAACCTAAGTTATTGTAAGCAACAGCCATAGTTGGTCGAAGCTTGAGTACTTGGTGATAGCATATTTCGCTGTTGATATTATCATAAAGGTCTGTCTGATACAGGTGCCCTAAGTTGAATAGTGCATCAGCATGTTGAGAATTGGCAGCAGTGACTATTTTATAATAGTCTCTAGCTAATTTAGGCTTGCGTTTTATTCGGTATTGGAGTATGCGAGCCAACTCATAGTAATGCTCTGCAAAATGAGCAGACTGCCTAAACGAAGGTTCAAAGTCTTTTCGAATCGTCTCATGGCGTTTAATCATTTGCTCCGCTTGTGGATAGTAATGATAGTATTGACCAAACTTATGGAAGACCTCAAAAGCTAATTTCCATTTCTTAAATTGTTCTGGTGAAAAATGGCGACCCAAATAACGTCTAAGCTTATTGCGAAATGATTTGTCTTCAGATAACATTGCCACAATAACCAGCTCATGTCGAAGTTCGTTGAGATAAATTCTTGCTTTTTTGGCAAGCTCATAACCTAGTGCTACACTAGATTGATCACTGCTCAGCAATAGCCGTTTGATGTTGTGGAGTTCTTCTGGAGAAAATTTCATAGTCTAAAAATAAAAAAAAGCTAGATAAGTACTAGACATTATTAGGAATAGAGTTGAAGGTGAGTGAAATAGTAGATTTTTTTGAGTATTGCAATAACCGCAGAGATTCGTAGCCTTAGCTACGAAATCGAGCATTTATAAAAATAATCGGAAAAAGATATTTATTTCATCATACAAATCTATTCCTAATAATATCTACTTATATAAAAGTATTATTTCTTTACTATTCTTTAGGTCTTAGGTGCTAGTTTTATTACCTTACAAGTCAAGAATCATTAATCGTCAATCACTAATTATCATCTAGATTCATGAAAGTACACGACCTATCTAAAAAGGACTCTTTATTAAGACAATTTACTGCTGAAATTAGAGATGTTAATATCCAAAATGACCGCGCAAGATTTAGAAATAATTTGGAGCGTTTAGGACAAATTATGGCTTATGAGTTAAGCAAAGAACTAGATTTTGAAACAGTAGAAGTCGAGACACCTTTGGGAATTGCAAATAGCCGTTTATTGGTCAAACAGCCTGTTTTGGCTACCATTATGCGTGCAGGATTGCCATTGCATCAAGGAATGTTGAGTTTCTTTGACCATGCCGACAATGCCTTTGTATCAGCTTATCGTCGTCACCATAAAGATGGTAGTTTTGAGATACATGTAGACTATATTTCTTCGCCAGATCTCACAGGTCGTCCACTGATTATATGCGATCCTATGTTGGCTACAGGTGCTTCCATGGAGATTGCTACAAAAGAATTGATTAAGAACGGAAAACCATCAGAAGTTCATGTAGTGGTTGCTATTGCTGCCATAGATGGAGTAGAACATATACAGCGAACCTTGCCTTATGCCACTATTTGGGCAGCAGCTATAGACGAAGAGTTGACCGCAAAGTCTTATATTGTGCCTGGGTTAGGTGATGCAGGCGATTTGGCTTATGGTTCTAAAATGCAAGATTAGTTTTTAATAAAAGGTTTACTGATAGATTCTTTATCTATAGTCAACTTAATAAAATAAACACCAACAGAAATTGTAGAAATATCAAGAGTGGTTTCTTGCTGATTCCATTCTAATAAACCTTTTTCTATTGAATTGCCCAGTATATCAATAATGGTATATTGGGCTGTTTTTTTAGCTAAACTATTGCTCTGAATCGTTAATTGAGAATGACAAGGGTTAGGACTAAGTTGTATCGTCAATTTAGGACTAGAAACCTCTAAAACATTTGTAATAGGAGGAGTATCTGTCAGATGCATTCTAACTAAATAGGAGAGTTCGTATCCCAATGTCTCATTGAGTGTCCAAGTGCTGTTAGAATTTTGCCAAACAGTGTTGGATGTAAATAGATTAGGGCTTGCCCCCAACATAATTAAAGAATCAGTTTGTGCTATACCTGCATAATATTGACCAGCAGACAAAGCAATGGGACCATTATTAATAGGCAGTTGAACCCATTGTCCACCTGATTGAGTTATAATAGTAGTATCGGTTACAGCTATTAGGGAATTAGGTTGATTGCCAATTACATCATAGACTACTGCATGAATAGGTTGCCCTAATAGCTGATTATTGGTGTTATCTACATAAAAAGAAATGGCATCTAAACCTGTAGTGGTATTAATATCAAAATTTTGCCCTAAAATACTAGCCTGTCCCAGATTTCCAGATAAATATTCAGAAGCTATACTATTATCCCTAGCTATTATAGAATCTGTAATACTAAAAGTTTGGTACAGGGTATCATTTTCCGGAATTGCATCTGTTTCGTTCATACTTACTATATACTCTGCAGTATAATAACCTAGAGCTAAGCTAGGAGGAGTATATTGTCCGATCAAGAACTGAGCAGTGTCACTCATTTCGAGTGAATCTATACTAGCATATCCTGTAAAAACGACTGTAGAGTTTCCATTAGCATATAAATTTATACGCATTCCTACATTAGAAGTCTGTAATCCACCATTGTTGCGGACAGTGCCCTTTAGCTCTAGGGTAGGAGGCCCACTCAATTGGTTGATTGGAACTTGGCTATATTGAGGATAAAGTGGTGCACTTTCAAATGGACTGATCTCAAAAGCAGGTAAAGCAATAGCATAAATATCATCCAGATACAAGGCATCTCGATCATAAGAGTTATTGCGAAAAGCAATATCAACTAATTGACCGAAGTAAGAGGATATTTCGATACTTTGTTGCGTAAAAAAGGGGCTTGCAGCAGAGTCTATGAATACTGGACTAGATGCTAAAAAATTATGAATGCTATCGCCTGTAGTACTAATATAGACTTCATACCCATCACGATTATTAGGATCAGTAGCCATAGCATCCCAGCGTAATTCTGTCACCGCACCTGCCGGAACAGGAACATTGTGCAGTATCAGCCAATCACTGGCAGTATCTGCAGGGCTATAACTAGAGGTACTTACTGCTACCGTATCATTCCCCACTATCTTAGTAATCCAAGTAGCTCCATAGGCAAGATTGCTAGGCGTTGCTAGATCTTCATCTATGGCAGAACAGCCAGTAGGCAACACACCATTAATTTCATCAAAATGTTTATGATAATAAATGATTTGAGCATCAAGTATTTGAAATACAAAAAAGGAGAGAATGGTACTAAGTAGAATATTTTTCATGAGGATGTATTACTTTAAGTTCTTTAGGATAAGATACAAAATAAACCAAAGCAAGTATTTAAAACAATTCTTTTATTTGTATTTTGAGAATGAAGTTGTGTTACACAATTTTTTTATGATAAATAACAGACTATGATTGCTAAAACATTATTGGTTGGAGATCGCTACTACAATTGGCTAGTAATGGATAAACAGCCTTTCGATTATCAAGAATTAAAGATTTGGCAGGCAGAAGATAATCAAAAGGAATTGATAGTCGATGTTTTTGACCGAAGCACCATAACTCCTAATATGGTACACAAAATGGTTGAATCTGGCTTGAATAATGCTTGGGCTACAAGGTGGCGTTGGTTGTCTGGAGAAGAGCCTATTCGTGGTTATTATAGTTTGGAAGAAGAGCGAGCACTGGCTGGACAAGTATCTCAACGAATGAAAAAAAGAGTGCCTAGTATAGAAAGAGCTGGAGAAATGACTCAACTACGAACGCTCGAAGAGTATCTAGAAATGCCTTTGCCCACAATGTTTCAGCAACTATATTTATATGTGTCTGATGGTGATTTTGGACCAGACTATGGTTTTTTCCCTTTGTTGGAAGATACCAAAGAGCGTTTTAGTGTTTGGACTGTCTATCAAGATATGCGGGAGGCTGACATGCAAGAGTACGATTGGGAATGGCCTGACCATCTAATACCTTTTTTGCATTGGGGTACCAATATTTATTCTTGCATAGATTGTCAAAGTCTAGAAGGAAGTGTTTGGGTCTTAGATACTAATCTAAAGGAAACACGTAAGCATTGGAAAGAATGTGTTTGGAAACATACCGAAACCCTTTATGAATGGATGAAAATCTGGTTGGATGCAGATGACTATGGTCGAGCACTATGGTTAGATATGTATAGAAAGAAGGGGTTAATAGGTTAGTTTTTAATTTTTAGATTGCGTTTTAATTGTTTGATTATTAGTGGTTTGTTTGTGTTTTTGGGCGTTGGGTTTTACTATGTAAATAGAACTTACTACTGTTTTTAGTTGGATAAACTTCAAAAAATCTATACTAAAACAGGTTATCGACGAAAATTTTCAACAGATAGTTTCGTCTCTTTATCTTCAATCAAAGTCTGTTCGTCTTAATTTACAGGCAAAAAGTAACTTTCCGAAAAAAGGTGGCGTTTAATATTCTCGTGTCTAATAGCAATAGCTGTTTTTGGAGTGACCCAAAATACTGTTGGCGCTAATTTTTTTACGAAAATTGACCACTTTGAAAAATCTAGAATCTAAGAACAGTAAGACAGATTTTCTAAGTAAGAAAATCACATTAAGTACTAATAAATTCTATTATTTTTTCTTCCTATTACTTTATTCACACTACACCACAAAAGCCCAATCGAGTTCCATCGACTCCACCAAAGCAGAGGAACTGTATCAACAAATAGTTCAAGAAACAGATTGCGCAGGGGACTTAAGTTCAAGTGATTTTTATGAATTATTAAGCTCCTATTTCCCAAGTCTAGAAGCTTCTGTAACCGGGTGTATTTCAAAGTTTCGGATTTAAGCCGCAGGCGACCAAATTTTTTCCATGACTAAATCCCACCGATTGCTTTTAAAAGCAACCCTCAAATTGAGCATATTTTTAGCACCCTGATCAGACCAACGTTGACCTGATTT
>JAAEPD010000597.1 GCA_024222455.1 Aureispira sp. | reverse complement strand
TAAACTAAACATTACGAACCACTTTTTTATTTTAACTTTTAGTTTTTAAATCTCTTCAACAATAAAGACTTCAGTCTGCAACTCCTTTGGTAGTCCCCCTCCTTCTATCAACTCAAGAGCTAGAGCCATATTTTCCTCCTTGAGCGTCATGATAAGCTCTTCTATCTGACTAAGATTGGTCTTACTTTCTGCCTCAAGGAGATAGCTAGGTTGTATTTTATCAAGATAGTTGATAAGGTCTGACTCTATTATCCAATTCCAATGAACTTTGGAAGGCAACTTATCTAGCCCCTTGTTGTTGCGAGCACTTATCAAGACATGTGTGGTAGAATCTTTAATTTTGGTGGTGTACTTTAAACCACAGTTTTTTAGCTGTTTCGAAAGTTCTGATTTTTTGCGAGAGGTCTTACCTAGTATAAGAACTTCATCCCCTTTTTTGAAAACAGGTGCCTGTTGAGCTGTTAGATATTCAAGTGCATTTTCAGATACCTTAGGCACCCTAGAATTGAGCCCATAATAAAAGTGCTCCAACTTCATTTTTTTCAAAACAGTTTTTTTATAGCAAAAAAGATCAAAACAAAGCTGCTGTTCTATAGAAGAAAGTGCTCTAAATGACTTCTTCTGCAAAAAGGAAAGGATATCTTTATTGTTGCTAAGCTTCTTGTCAAAACTTAAAATAAAGGCTTTAGAAAAACTATACCAATTAAAAAGCACTGGAGGGAAGGCAGTAAACTTATTCTTTTCAATATAAAAATTATACAAATTATTTAGCTTAGAAAGCTCTATTGGCAACGCTTTAAGTTTATTAGACCTCAAAAACAAATCACATAAGCCTGTCAAAGAACAAAGAGCCATTGGAAACTCCTTGAAAGAATTATTATCAAGATATATAGATAGTAGATTAGATAAATTCTTAATTTTTGCTGGTAAAGAGTGGAGTTTATTCCTTGACAAATTCAAACTCATAAGAGCATTAAGGTCGCAAAGGCCATCTGGCAGTGAATTTAAGTTATTGCCACTTAGGTTTATTCGTTCTACCTTTTTTAGGTTTTTAATAGAATCTGGAAGTTCTGAGAGCCGATTATTTTGCAGCTCAAGCTTAGTTAGGTTATCCAACTTAGTTATTCCTTCTTGAAAGGCACTTAGATTTGAATTTATTATTTTCAACTCAGAGAGTTTCGTCAACTTAGATATAGACTTATTTATAGAAATATCTGGGCAATCCTCTATAGTTAATTCTCTAAGGTTTGCCAGACAAGCAAGGTTATCTGGAAGTTTTTTAATTCCTAGTCCTCTTATTCGAAGTGTTTCAAGCTTTGATAATTTGAGTACAGCAGGAGGCAATTCTGTTAAATCTTTACCATCAGATAAGGTAAGCAAGGTTAATCTTTTAAACTTTTCCAATTGCCCTAAATCTTCTTTGCTCGTTTCTTTAATAGAAATACTTAGAAAGGAAGTCTTAATATCTTGATCGAATATTTTCATAGTTGTCATAATAATTGTAAAAAACCTAAGCTCCTATACGTGCCACCCAACCTAAATTGAACCGAATACCAACATCCAACGAAACAGCTTCTTCCCAAGTCATCCCAAACCGTGTAAACAACTCTAGTCCTATCATTAAGGCATCATAATCTAATGCTCCTACCCCAAAACCTATTTCGCCTACATAAGTCATAAAAAAGGGATTAGGCTCCTGACTAAATCGCTGATGCAGCTCTACAGCCATAAACTGCACACCCCCTCCTAGGGTGAGCACACCAGCAGGATAACTCTTAATAACAGGGATACGCAAAGTCAAGAGTAAAGGAAAGCTCAAGGCTCCCATTCCACTAAACTCCTCCAAATCAAAACTAAATGGATAATAACCTACACCTGCTTCTAAGTGTAGGTGTACAGGTTTACGTTCTGGCCCCATAGAAAGCACTGCAGCCAATCTCAAATCAGGTAACACATTTAGCACCTGTCCTACAGATTTCATATCACCCAACTTGTAGGGAAAAGTAGTAAAAGGCTTTTGGTACGAATGGTAGAGATTCCATCCTATAGATAAAGCTCCTCCCATACGAACTTGCACTTTGTTCTTTATCCCAATACTCGCCAACAAAATTGTAACTAATAATAATATTCCTTTAAAAGAGCTATTCATCGATATTTATTCTGCTTAAGAAAATATAAGTCTCCTAATAAATTAAAATTTATAAAAAGCGCATAATTTTTATACATAATAGTTTTTAGTTTGCAATAATAATCACTAGCTTTAATCTAACCTGCTGGACTCTTTTGTCTATCGGGTTTTACTATTTACACTCTATAAACAACTGACCAAAAAAAACACTTAAACTATGGGTGAAGAACGGGTACAACTACTGTCTCAGGACATGAAAGAAATGCAAAACTTTGTTCGACAACTACTTAACGATGTTAAGGCCCTCGAACACATGTTGAAAAACAACTGGTTTGAAGATGATATCATGAGAATAGGTGCAGAGCAAGAAATGTGCTTAATCAACGATTTTTATAAGCCTGCCTGTACAGCTATGGGAATCTTAGATGATATTCAAACAGCAGATCCTACTGCCAAGTGGTTAACAACAGAATTGGCACAATTTAATCTAGAAGTCAACTTAGACCCTCGTGTTTTTGAGGGTAATGCTTTAGGAGATATGGAAGCTGAACTTCGTCAGCGTCTTGATGTTATCCAGAATGCTGCTGAAAAACACAATACTCGCATCTTACTAACTGGTATTTTGCCATCTTTGCGCAAGTTTGATTTGCATATAGACAAGCTAACCCCTAAAGATCGCTATTATGCATTAATGGAGGCTCTCAAGAAGAAACGTGGTTCAGACTATGAATTGCATCTTCATGGTATTGATGAGCTCAATATCCGCCATGATTCTCCTATGATGGAGGCTTGTAACACTAGTTTCCAAGTACATTTACAAGTAAAACAACAAGACTTTGTCAAGAAATACAATATAGCTCAAGCTATTACAGGTCCTGTATTGGCCATGTGTGCAAACTCCCCTATTCTACTAGGTAAACGCTTATGGCACGAAACAAGAATAGGTCTCTTTCAGCAATCTATAGACAACCGAAAGAGTCGAGACCACTTGCGTGACCGTAGTCCTCGTGTTACCTTTGGTAACGATTGGCTACAAAATTCTGTATTAGATATTTATAGAGAAGATATCACACGTTTTAGAATTCTTTTGGGCTCTTTAGTTCAAGAAAATTCGATAGAACGCATCAAGGAAGGAATTATACCAAAACTACAAGCACTACAAGTACATACAGGTACAGTTTATAGATGGAACCGCCCTTGCTATGGAATTAGTGATACAGGCAAACCTCACTTACGTATAGAAAATCGTGTTTTGGGTGCTGGACCTACCGTCTTAGACGAGATAGCCAATACAACCTTTTGGTTAGGTCTGATGGAAGGCATGGCTGATAATTATGATGATATTACTAAGCATATGAGCTTTGATGATGCTCGTGATAATTTTGTAAAAGGCGCTAAATTGGGTATTGATTGTAAATTCACATGGACTAATGATCAAAAAATATCCGCTCGTGATCTTGTCACTAAAGAACTTTTGCCTTTAGCTCGTGAAGGATTGCAGAAACGCAATATTAATCCAGAACACATTGACAAGTATCTTGGTGTTATAGAAGAACGAGCTAAACGACATATGAATGGTGCTCGTTGGATACTCCGTTCTTTCACTAAATTCAAAAAAGAGACAACTGTAGATGAGAGCTTAACCACTCTAACTGCTGCTATCTATCACAATCAAAAACAAAGTCAACCTGCTCATACTTGGAAAATACCTGAGTTGCATGAGTTTAATAAATACGACCCTTCTACACTTTTGGTAGAAGAATTTATGAGCACAGACTTAGTCACTGTTCAAAAAAGCGATTTATTAGAGTTTGCAGCAGCATTAATGAACTGGAATGACCAAGATTGCATAGCAGTGGAAGATGATGATGGAGTACTTTATGGAATAATATATCTAAGGAGTATCCTAAAACATTTTGCAAACCAAGAAAAAATTGAGGATAATACAGAGGTCAGTTCAGTAGAAGCACTTATGGAAGAGAATCCAACTACGGTCTCTCCACAAACTACCATTTTGGAGGTTATTAAAATAATGAATGATCTTAAAATCAAGGCACTTCCTGTAGCTAAACATGGAGAATTGATTGGGATGATCTCTGAAAAAAACTTTGTTACCATGTCAAAACGATTGATTCAAAGAAGTCATAATGAATAATAAAAGTCGTTATGTTAGTCTAGACCTAACATAGTTATCCACATTTTTAAAGAAAAAATGCCCATTTCACTTCCCATATTTGGAAAAAACGTCCACATGTGGGAAACGTTGACTTTTTGACTTTATTTGCTATAAAATTTTGTATTATAGTTTGTAAGCCAAATTCTTTTTCGCATTTTTACAAAAGAAACACATACACAATACTTAATCTTGATTTTTTAAAGAACCTAGTCCTATGACAAAGCGACTCATTTATTTACTTACACTTATTTTTATTGGCGGCGGATTTACTGCTTGCGAAACTGTATCAGAAGAAACTGGTGGAGCTACTATTATTGCAAATCCTGAAGATGGATTGCGCACAATGGAAAAAGTTCAAAAAGAAACCGTTGAAGTTAGCGCTGAACACCTAGAGGCTTTCAATGTATTTTCTCATAACTTTGGTGCTGAAGAAAATACTATAGCATACGAAACTGCTCAACAATTCATCATGACTAATTTAGCCAATGCTCGTAACTATACAGAAAATAAATTTGATCGTACAGTAGATGCTGTAGAATATGGAGAAGACGTTCCTTATATGTATTGGTATGGCCAAAAAGTATTTAGCAATGACGATTATTCCCTAATGACTTATCATTGGGAAGCTGACTTAGGAATGGCTAGCTATACTATAGAGTTTTTGGCTTCTTTTTCTGCCGACGGTAAATTGATTGATCGCATCCCATTTAATGGAGATTATAGTGAAGAGAAAGGTGGTTTTACTCGTAATGCAGAATGTGCAGGAACATACAACAAAGAAAACCATACAATTGCTGTAAACTGGACAAGCTCTGTAGATGGCGACGACTCTAGTACTGAGTACAATGA
Source organism: Aureispira sp. (assembly GCA_024222455.1). GTDB lineage: Bacteria > Bacteroidota > Bacteroidia > Chitinophagales > Saprospiraceae > JAAEPD01. The sequence goes on along the minus strand of JAAEPD010000597.1, from coordinate 3,148 downwards.
TAAAGTGTATAGTGTATATAGCAATGGTGAGTTTGTAATAGTTGCAGACGAAATCAAAAATCGTAAATAGTACCCTTTTGTTGAATAATAGATCCTTTTTTATAAAAGCCTCATACCAATGGTGTGAGGCTTTGTTATTTTAAATACCTTTCCTACTTTTAGAGCTTATTAGGAATTCTTTAGATTAATTATACTAGCAAGCGCTTACATTTTTTGCATTTTCAGTCAGACTATGAATAAACTATATACCTTAGCTTTTAGCATATTAGCCATACTAATCTTTGTAGCTTCTTGCAAACAAGATAAGCCAACGGAAATTGAGTCTAACACTTTCCTAAACTTACATGATAGTGTCCAATATGTAGGTATGCAACAATGTAGAAGCTGCCATAGTGATATATACAACTCCTATATTCATACAGGAATGGGGCAATCTTTTGACGAAGCTAGCCCTCAAAAAAGTAAAGCTACCTTTGGAGAACATGCCCTAGTTTATGATGAGCAATTGGATTTTTATTACAAGCCTTACTTCCAAGATAGCAGTCTATATATCATGGAATTCAGATTAAAAAGTAAAGATACCATACACAAAAGAATAGAAAAAGTTGACTATATTATTGGTTCTGGACACCATACTAACTCCCACTTGATCAATACCAACGGATACATACACCAAGCACCTATTACTTATTATACACAGGACAAAAAATGGGATTTGGCACCAGGTTTTGAAGATGGTCTAAGTAAGCGGTTTAGTAGAATGATAGCCCAAGAATGTCTGACTTGCCACAATCACCTCCCTCAAGCTGCACCTGGAGCAACTAACAAGTTTTTAGATATGCCTTTGGGTATAGAATGTGAACGCTGTCATGGTCCCGGAGAGATTCATGTGCGTGAAAAATTGGCTGGAAATATAGTTGATATCAGCAAACAAACAGACTATAGTATTGTCAACCCTGCCAAGCTATCTGTAGAACGCCAAATGGACTTGTGTCAACGCTGCCATCTTCAAGGTGTTGCAGTACTTAATGCAGGCAAAAGTTTCTATGATTTTAAGCCAGGCATGCGATTGACTGATATTATGAATGTCTATTTACCTCGTTTCACCAATTCTGATGAGCGGTTTATTATGGCCTCTCAAGCTGATCGATTGCGCTTGAGCAACTGTTATACTGTATCCAAAGAGTTATCCTGTATTACTTGCCACAATCCACATCATGATGTACATTCTACCAAAAAAAACAACTATAACACAGCCTGTATTAGCTGCCATAACCCAAAAACCAACAAAAGTAAATTCTTAGATTGTAGCATCCCTAGTCAAGATAGAGAGCTAAAACAAAATAACTGTGTAGCTTGTCACATGCCATCTTCAGGAAGTATAGACATTCCACATGTTAATATTACAGATCATTATATTAGCCGTACAAACATTGGAACACAAGACAGTATATCAGATAGTCAAAAAGAGGAAGTTGCCCAATTTTTAGGCTTACAAAGCTTGCTCTTGACACAACCATCTGCGCTTGATATGGCAAAAGGTTATTTGGCTTTGTATGATAAATTCATGAAAGATCCATTGGTTTTAGATTCTATCAAATATTATTTGGATCGAATAGAGTCCAACAACTCAGAAAAACAGGCTGTTGCTGTACATTATTTATTCACTAAGGGTGATTATAATGGGATATTGAATCTAGCCAATACACTCCAAGCTAGTCAAGTAGACGATGCTTGGACAGCATACAGAATTGGAGAGGCCTACCTAAAAACAGGCAACTTGGCGGTTGCTCAAACATATCTAGAGAAAGCTGTTGTTGAACTCCCCTATCATCTAGACTTCCAAGAAAAACTAGGAGTTGTTTACGCTCAACTACAAAGCTACAAAAAGGCTCAAAAAACCTTTGAGTTTATCTTATCCGAAAATCCTAAGCGTAAGGTTGCGCTTTCTAATATGGGTTTCATGCAAGCCTTGCAGGGTAAGTTTCCGCAAGCTATGCGTCTATATGATCAAGCCTTGGCTATTGATCCTGATTACAAAACGGCTTTGCTCAACAAAACAGGTCTATTGTTGCAACTCAACAAAAAAGCTGAAGCTAAAATGGTCTTGGAACATTTACTGGATAAACATCCTGACCACCAAAGAGCTAAACAGTTATTAGAACAACTCTAAACTCTCATTTTTATGAACGAAAACACTCATAAAATCAATCAACTTTTAGCTTCTCGCATACAAGAGAATCTAGATTTAGCTATAGAGTTAGTCAATGCTAATGAGTTGCAAGAGAATTGTTATTACTTGTATCGCTTTGGTGAAATGCTTGACTACCTTAGACAGTTTGAACATATAGATATTATTGAATATAAATTCCTAGCACCTCAGGTTAAGCACATTCAAGAAATTGAGCAAAAGATTGGAAAAACACTGGATGAAGGTGTCAAAACCTTTTATGAACAATGTGGTGGTTTATTCTTGTTTTGGCTAGACAAACGTAACCCAAGATATGAGCTCGCCAAAAATAGCTATCAGCAAGATATATGTGTTGATGGTTCTATTGCAATCTTCAATTTAGATGCAATTTATCACAGCAATCACCTTAGAACTTATGGTTATGAGCGTAAGTTTAGACATAAGACTTTAAGTGCAGAGGAAATAGAGGCTACGCATCATCTTTTCGATTACTTGTCTAGTTATTATGATATGATGGCCTATACTGGCGAAGAATTTAGTAACAATCCTATACTGATGATGGGTTCCGATCATGGTGGTTGGTATGAGGATTCTCGACTAATGCATATTCCTGCTTATTTGGAGTTGGTCTTTCACTCTTGCGGAACAGTGGATAGCAGACCTAATTTATGTAGATCAAATGGAGGAAACCTCAAGCCTATTCTTAAGCCAGATAAAGCCTTTTTTGATCAATATCCTAGACCTGACTTCAGTAATTATCCTTATGAGGAGACTCACTATCCTCTTGATTTTTGGGAGAGGTTGGAGTAGTTTGAACGGGTGTATTTCAAAGTTTCGGATTTAAGCCGCAGGCGACCAAATTTTTTCCATGACTAAATCCCACCGATTGCTTTTAAAAGCAACCCTCAAATTGAGCATATTTTTAGCACCCTGATCAGACCAACGTTGACCTGATTT
>JAAEPD010000596.1 GCA_024222455.1 Aureispira sp. | reverse complement strand
CGCTTGCTTTTTAAACCCTTCATCGTATTGCCGATTCACTCTTTTTTGCTTTTCTTTTTTCATATCAACACAAATTTACATTATTTTTGTGTCCCGGTTTATTCAACCATCTCATAATGCCATTTTTATTTTTAGACCAACTTAACTTTTTTTCCCTTTTTGGCAAAAACTGTCAGAGAACCAAAATATTTTAGCCGTTTTAAAGAAAGTTCTACAACATTAATAAAAGATAAGAAGAAAGATTTGACCAAAGCCAAAATTCTTAAAACAATAGAATATGGTAGTAAAGCTGCCAAACTAAATCGTGGTGCATTAAGATTGGTCTTGAACATTGCAATGTTATCTGCCAAACCAACTGATATTCAGAAATATTTTAAGGATAAAAAAATCAACAATGCTTCAGAAGCTTTAAAAGGACTCAAAGGCAACAATGATGAACAAAGTGTAGCAGGATACTTATTTCTTTGCCATAAAACCTTAACTAGTTTAACCACCAAAGGCTATAAAATAAATCAGTTAAAATCAGTAATCTAAACATAAGGTTGCACAAAACTATACAATTACATTTCTCCTATAATTTAAAAGACGAGTGTATTGCAACTCAATGCACAACTATAAAAATATCAAAACATGCCAATCGACATTTCAATCGTAACGAAAGTAAAACCAAACTTCTTAGACAAGCTGAAACAAGGAAAGCGTCAAATCAATGCCCCCCTAAAAACAGCGCAACTCACCAATGGTCTAAAGCTTAGTTTCAGAACTATAGCAGAAGCTATTAAAGCAGATACAGAAGCTGCTAAAGGTACTATTTTAAGAGCACTTATTGCTTTAGAAGCAACTACAGCAACAGACAATGTCCCTACCGACCTTTGCATTGTTATACCACCAAGCAAAGAAGGGCAATACAAACTTCATTTAAAAGAGATTAATAAAATTGTAAAAAAAGGTGACAAGCAAATAGCTGTATGCAAGTTCAGTTTTGATGGAAAGGTAGAACAAGGCAATATCTACTTAAATGTAGCAATACCTCCTACCTGTAAGATGAAAATGACTCCTACCCTAAAATGGTTGAATCGTATAGGTAAACCTATGGGGCTTAAATTTGAACAAAAAGCACCAATAGAAGGCGCTCCAGAAAGCACAATGGTTAGTGGAAACCCATTAGAAATGCTCACAGCTCAGTTAGAAACACTAAAAGCTAACTTTTATGCAGCTCCTTCCCAAGAAAATCTTGCATCTTTTTTAGAGACTCTAAATCGTTTGAGCAACATCGCTAAACGACGCCCAACCCGTGAGTCTCGCACACTAGTTATGAACTGGGGTGCACAGTATCAAGAGGCGGCTAAAGGATTAAAAGAAGGTACCATTCAAACCACAGAAACTTCTACAGAAACAACGACAACAGAGACAACAACTGCCTCTACAGCTCAAGCAACACAAGAAACTTCTACAGAGGAAGCAACAATTCCAAGTACACCAAAAGCAAAGCTAGACGAGTTGCAAAAACGCCAGCAAGCGCTGATCTCTAAAGAGTATACCATAAAAGATGTAATGGGGTTATTGGCAGAATGTCAAGCACTTCGGGTCAGTCCTACATCAAAAGTAGCATTCAGAAAGGATCAAGAATTGCTCAAACAGTTCAAGTTATTGCGTAGAGATATTTCTGCTATGCTCAAGAAAAATGCTGATCTAATGGCAGAAGTAGAAGGCAGATTAAAAGACCCTTCAAGTATTACTAAAAGCTTCCAAGTCAAGCTAGATGGCTTATGGACTACATTTGCCCAAACTACACAAGCTACAGAGAGTTTCAACGATATTCTAAATTTGAATACAACACAACTAGGTAGTGATATAAAAAAATTCCAACAAGAGGTAAGCGCAGAAGCAAAAGGCTTATTAGAAGCTTCTAAATTATTAAAAATAGGTGATGGTGTAGCCATCTCAGAAGCAATGACAGGTATCCGAAGTGGCATCGTTAAGCTAAAAGATACGATGAAAACCAAAATGGATAGCCTTCAACAACTAGCTCAAGAAATGGCGAAACTAGAAACTGATTTCCTTCAAGCTACAGAGCAAACTCTACAAGAAACCATCTTTGGTAAATTAGAAAACCTAAGCACTCAATTTGCACAGGAAAGCAATACAGTAGTTATTTTCAATTAAGAGCCTGCCTAACATATCTCATCCCATCTTTTAATAATATTCAAATACTAGAATATAATGCCAACTACATTCAAAGCACTAGAAAAATTAAGGGCAAAGATTCGTGCCAATACCCCTACATCTAATGCTAACCTTAGTGATGCAATCAAAAGATATAATGTATTCCTAACTTTTTACAAGTTCTACCCTCAATACGACACTATCAATAAATTTAGAAAGTATGTTAAAGAGACTGCTCAAAAGGAAAATAAGGAGTATTCACAAGAATCAATCCTTCAGTTAGAAGAACAATACACTAATGTCCTAACCATGATCAAAGAGTTTCAACAATTTGTTAGCGGAGAGCTCTTACAAATGAAGCTACCTGATCTTTATGCCAAATTAGGAATAGATATCTATGATATAGAACAAAATAAAGTGAAAGAACTAACAGATGAGAAGTTCTTAAATAGAAGAGATTTAAAAACAAAAAGTTAAAATAAAAAAAGTGGTTTGTAATGTTTAGCTTAAAAGTGACGAAACTTTTAGAAAAAGCAAACAACTACAAACCATGAACAAGTTAGTGATAAATGAATATTTTGTCAAATAT
>JAAEPD010000595.1 GCA_024222455.1 Aureispira sp. | reverse complement strand
GCTAATACACGCCATAAAATAGAAAACATATATCGCCTTCCTCATCATTTACCTTCCCATGAACTTCCTATTAAGACGATTAACTTGTTCTTCATAACGCCTACAGCAGAGGCAAAAATGGAGCGCAGCGGAATTTTTGTCCTGCTGGCTGTACTTGTTAGACAAGATTCTTCCACAATAACTGATACGCCGCTATACCAAAAACAATACCAAGCAAGATTATTACAAAGTAAGATTCAAAGAGATTATCTACTTTCTTTGTCTCTTTCCATTTTTCAATGCCACGTAATCCCTTGGTTCTATAGTTTTTTATTATGATATATATAAGCACCAATATTAGTAAGAGAACTATCCATGCCTCATAAACTTGAGGTATTTCGTTGTACTGCTGTGGGAACAGCAAATCAAGCATGTATAAGATTGACGAATAACAGATTGCGACAATGGTAATTAGGACAATTGACTTCATGTTTTGTCTAACAGTTAAGCATTTATGTCTTGTGCAACGCATGAGACATAAATGTCTGTTGGACTGAGCCGCCCTTGCGACAAGGGCCCAACCTATTTAATAAGAAATTGTTTTTTTACTGGTTGGAGTGCAACCGGTATATCCCCATGACAGGGCAGGAAGGTGTTCCGTATATATTGATTCGGTCTATCTTCCTGACGGCTATCGATGGTTTCTTATTTCTATTTCTATCCATATT
>JAAEPD010000594.1 GCA_024222455.1 Aureispira sp. | reverse complement strand
CAAACCAGCTGGACCGTCAGACCATTTGATTATTGCATTGGTTGTACCAGTACCTGTACCAGTTGAGGTAACAAAATCTGCTAGATTTTTTAATGTTAATGATTTGGTAGGTCTACCATCTGCATTCATATCAGATATAATCATTAAATCATCAGCAGATATACTGGATAAGTTTATTTGAGGGTATGAATATATTATTGCCATGTGTATATTATGAGTAAATTCTTATTTCAAATGATCCATTCGTTAGTCTTCCATCACCGCCATTTTCTGTTGTTATTACCGTATCACTAGTTCTTGTCCAAATTGCTGGAGCAAAACCAAAGCCAGTTGTACTTAAACCATTATTATTAAAAACTAAAGTTTTATTATTAGTAAAAGCGTTGCCACTAGCTGTTATTGTGTATACACCATTAGCAGTTCTAGCCCAAGTGTATGTATAACCAGTGTTGTTTTTTAGTATTGTTGCAACTGGAGCACCAGTTCCTGTTTGTGTTAAAAGCGCTGTATACACTGTGTAACCCAAACCTGCTTGTACTACAGAATCTACAGTGAAGTTCTTTGTAGGATTCGTTTTATTCGTCCCACTTGTTGTTTTCTGCGTACCTAGAAGTAAATCATCAGTAGCTGGAGTTGTTGATTGATATGCGATTATTCTTGCCATATTTAATTTTTTTGTCTATAAGTATATACTCACACAAAAAGCAGTAAATTTACTAAAAGCTGTGTAATATAGTATATCTATTATATAATACCTTACTCCTATCTAGATATTATACGTAGTATAATATCATAAGGGGGAGCGTTTTGGAATAGTCGTTACAAATAGAGGATTGTAGGGTACACCCTCCACTCAAATACCATGCCAATCTCTGTAAAATGCCTTTTTTTTAGCAGGCCTTCCCT
>JAAEPD010000593.1 GCA_024222455.1 Aureispira sp. | reverse complement strand
TAGCTGCCCCGCAATAATTGCACCTGAAACACTTAGCGTGCTATATGCAATTTTGCAGCCATTGAGACTTGCACAACTCTTACTCAAACCGACCTGACTAGCAAGAAACAACATCTAAAAGCTTCTGGCCATTTAACGCCTCAAACACCGGTTTGGGGAAGATGGCAGTTTTTTTGCGCTTTTTGCAAAAAAAGTGACAGCTTTACCAAATCCGCGTGATTTGACTTGTTAGATTTATTTTGTTTATTCATAAGGTAATTTCGGAAGCCCTTTAAGATTTTTAATGTAGCGTTTTTCATTGTAGGGACTACTATTTTTTAAGGCTTCAAATATTTCTATAGATAGAGCACTAGCTATATACCTCATGGCATTTTCTCTAGATTCACCCGATGCCATAAGTCTTTCCAGTGTTTGCCGAGTTTCTGGAGGACTATTGTCAGCCAATTGATTCTCTACAGCTTCAATAATTGCCTCACCAGCAAGTTGTCCGCCTTCCGTTTCTGCATCTACAATCTTTTCATTCATTGCACTATGCCTATTTATCTTTGAAAATCTAACGCCCTGCGTAAGGGGTGGAATAAATGGGCGCTTTTTTTGCCTTGCAAAAAACGCGACGATTTATGGAATCCCACTTAACGCTTTTGTTATACATCTACTTGAACCGATCCCAGACGTTTCCTTGCCAAGAAACAGGT
>JAAEPD010000592.1 GCA_024222455.1 Aureispira sp. | reverse complement strand
CTAAAACAACTAATAAACAATAAGTTACAATCCAAAACTTTTCCTAACAGTTTCATCAACCAGTCCTTAATGCGCAAAAAAAAGGCGTCACTATTCAGCAACACCTAAATAAAATCATCATCATCTATTCACCTACCACAGTGAATAAACCTTATTTTGTAACTTGTGTGTATTTTTAACAACGGAAGACATTAATATTATGCTGCGTTGTTCCTTTAAATTTAATTATAAAGTTGCTCCGTTCTCCTTTTAGGAGGTGTATTTGAATATAAACGACAGAGAACAGCTATTTATAGTTAATTCAAAAAGCTTTTTGCAACTCTACTACAGTAAAAATACTCATCATAGTTAAGGCTATGATTGTGTTTGTTGCCTTTTTTACCTACTAAAAATCTAATGCACTTTTCCCATATATTAGTATACTCTATTACTTACTCTAAATCTAATTCCTTTTTTTCGAGACAATATTGTATTTTTGTCCCACTAAAAACTTTAGTACAAGTAACTTGTTATATAATAAAACGGATTATTATGGAAAAATTTTTAATCACTTTCGGGTTAGTCTTTGCTGTATTTTTTGGCTCTTTCTTGTTGATCAATATTCGACAATTATTTACGGGTAGTGCATTTAGAGGTACTTGTGCTCAAAATAATCCTTTGTTGAGAAAACAAATAGGTGATTGCCAAATTTGTGGCAAAAAAGCTGATGAGGTATGCAAAATGCCTGAAGTAAAAGCAAATTAAAATTATCTTAGGATATAAATATTAAAGAGAAGTATGATACATACTTCTCTTTTTTCATGCTACCAATAGTGCTACACCACACCATTAGAACTCTTTTGTCTATAAGGTTATTCATGTATCCTCTCCATAAAAAAAACACTCCTTACTTCAAATACTAAATTGTATTTTTTGCTGCTCATAGTTTTTTTATATCTTTGCTCCGCTTATAGCTGTGGCTCTTTTTTTTAGAGGCACTTTTTTCTTAAAAACCAAGAAATTAAGTCTTTCTAATCTCTAATTTTTCTGTAGAGCACCCCACAAGCAATAAGCCATCAAATTATTATAGTAACATTATAAAATTCGTAACCAATGCCATATTTCTTCACATCCGAGTCTGTTTCGGAAGGACACCCAGATAAGATCGCAGATCAAATCTCTGATGCTATTATTGATGCTTTCTTGGCTCAAGATCCTCAATCAAAAGTAGCTTGTGAAACTTTTGTAACTACAGGTCAAGTAGTAGTAGGTGGTGAAGTACGTTCTACTGCTTATGTAGATGTACAAAAAGTTGTTCGCCAAACCATAGCAAAAATAGGCTATACTAAGTCTGAATATCAGTTTGATGCTAAATCTTGTGGTATATTATCTGCTATCCACGAGCAATCTGCAGATATTGCTCAAGGTGTAGATGTAGGTAAATCTGAAGATGATATGGGTGCTGGTGACCAAGGTATGATGTTTGGTTATGCAACTGACGAAACTGACAACTACATGCCTTTGGCTTTAGATCTTTCTCACCGTTTGTTGGTTGAGTTAGCTAAATTGAGAAGAGAAGCTACTCAAATGCCTTACTTACGTCCAGATGCTAAATCTCAGGTAACTATAGAATATAGTGATGACAATACTCCTATCAGAGTAAACACAATTGTATTGTCTACTCAGCATGATGATTTTGATGCAGATGCAGCAATGTTAGCTAAAATTCAAGCTGATGTAAAAAACATCTTGATTCCTAATGTAATTGCTCAATTGCCAGAGCGTATCCAAAACTTATTTGATGATAACATCATTTATCATATCAATCCTACTGGTAAGTTTGTAATTGGTGGACCTCACGGTGATACTGGTTTGACTGGCCGTAAGATTATTGTAGATACTTATGGTGGTAAAGGTGCTCACGGTGGTGGTGCTTTTTCTGGTAAGGATTCTTCTAAAGTAGACCGTTCTGCGGCTTATGCAACTCGCCATATTGCTAAAAACTTGGTAGCTGCAGGTGTTGCTAAACAATGTTTGGTACAAGTAGCTTATGCTATTGGTGTTGCTAAACCTGTTGGTTTGTTTGTAGATACTTATGGTACTGCACAGGTAGACATGAATGATGGTCAGATTGCTGAGAAACTACAAGAGTTGTTTGACTTACGTCCTGCTGCTATTGTACGCACTTTAGGTCTAAGAAATCCTATCTTCTCTCCTACTGCTGCTTATGGTCACATGGGTCGTCAGCCAGGTACTCTAACTATTGGTGACAATAGCTATGAAACATTTACTTGGGAGAAATTGGATCGCGTAGATGATATCAAAAAAGCGTTCAGTCTATAGTTCTCTATTATATGCATATACAGTGATGATTTAATCACTCAAAATATATTAGGGCAAACTCTCTTAGAGGGTTTGCCCTATTTTTTTTAAAAAAAAAAGCTAAGAACACAATCCAAATGAAGCTCCTTATCTTAATAATCCCTATTTGGTTAATAGGTGAAGTATATTTCTATTTATCAATAGAAGCTTTACAAATAAAAGAATCCGAGATTATGTTTGCAGGAGATCAAAAACTCCTAAATAAAATCCCCTCTTTAGCCAATGGTCAAATAATTGCTAAAGAACCGGCTATCTTATATGATCTAGTTCCCTCAAACATGGAAGCATTGAGTCTATCTCTTCAAGTAGAGATTTATCAAACAATACGTATAAAAACATCACCCAATCCAGCAAACAAACACAACACTTATGAAAATCAGGGTAGGTTTGTAACTAAAGATAGTGATGAATGGAACAATCGTATAGATTCTATAACAGGCCCCAACTATAAATCTTGGCCTATCAAATACCAAAGTAGATTTGTCTGTGGAAAAGATTTTTGGTTTAGAGACTCTTTAAAATTAGATGATGTTGCTATTTTAGATCTATTTAGGCGTTATAAATCTAGTCCACTAAAGTTAAATGCTATTTATTTTGAAGCACCTATCCAACTTGCTGAAAAAAGCTTATATATTCCAGAAAAGGATAGTTCTTCTATATTTAGGCAGCCTGAATTATCTTATAACTATTACTACGGTAAATCTCCTAAGAATCCTCAAGTTGGGGATATTCGGATAACCTTACATGGTTTTGTTGCTACACAGCAAAATACTTATCAATATGGCTCTCCTAAAAAATATGCATTGCTAGGAAAACTAGAGCTTCCTGATCAATTTCCCCCTTATATGGGTCAATATATATTTTGGGATAGCCATCGTTCTACACAAGGTTTTGAAGACGATTTAGAATATATCAGTAGACATTATTCTTGTTCACAAAATTCTTTTAAATGGATATTTAGAGTTGTTTTTGGCCTAATGATAATAGCACTTTTATTTTCAAAATAGCAGGCTCTAAGAGATTTTGCTCTATTTTTTTGGACTAATTAGTTACTAAGACGCCAATCTGCATCTTCTTTTAAGAAAGTTTCTTGATAAGAACAGCCCTTAATCTTACTTTTGAGCCAAGGTTCATAAGAAAAAAACTGAAAAGGTATGTTCTCTGAGGGCATTTTCCGTAAACCGTTGATAGCCTCCAAAAACTGCTCATACCAATTCTTCTGTTCAGCTTTGGTTGCCGAATTTAGGAGTTTGCGCAGATAATAAAAGAGCAAGCGTTCTACCTCAAACGGTTTGCCTTTATTTCTATTTTTTCGTCGAATGTTGCTAAGCATATTCTCTGCTAATTGATAATTCCCTAGCTCAAACTAAATGATTAATTGTAAAATATTATTAGCATAATAAAAGTCTTCTATTATGTCTTTGGTCTTTCGAGCCAAGACCATATTACTCCAATCTAAAGCCTTGTCATCGGCTCCTATAGAAAAATAAACTAACGCTACTAAAGTTTGTAAATTAGTTTTATGACCTTCAAGGATAAATTTCTTATGGGACTTCATGCCTTTTTCAATGGCTGGTATATGCTCAAGGGCCTTATCAAAATCACCATCAATTAGATGCATATTCAACAAAAGCACATAAGCTCGCTGAAAAATGGTTCCATTTGTTCTTGGTAGACGTTTGAGTGCAAGATGAGATGGTAGTTTCAAATATTTTTTAGAATATTCGGTGAGCTCTTCATCCTCTTTTCCATTAAATAGTGCATTCATCAAATTGCCACAAAATGCTAAATAATTAGCCGGAGAGCTTTCAATAAGCTTGGGGTGAGCCTCATAGTGTTGGACAATATTTCTACTGTGGTCTAGTAGTTTTTTCTCATTCATACTAGTTAGCACACTATGAAAAAACAAACTTGTTGAGCTAAAATATAAAGCCTTATATTCTTATGATCGACATCAACTAATAATGCATCATTGGTAACTAAACTTCCCATTTTTGCCCTATCCTCCTCTTTCTTCACCACTCCCTTTGACCAATGCCAAGCCATTAGCGTGTCATTCAATTGGTTGATTTTGTTCTTATGTACCAATTGTTCTATTGCATAGTCTGCTTCTTTATATAATTTTTCCCAAACAGCATCTTTTACTGAGGTTTTCTGTGCTTGCAATGTCCAATACAGCCTTTGCACCTCAAAAAACTCCGGTATATATTCATAAAGAGCATATTCCTCTATTTGTTTTTGAGTTTTAGCTATTAGTTTTTCGGCTTGTTTTACCAAATGTTTATTTAGTAAAATACGAGAGACATGAATTGCTGTCTTAATTTTTTCGCCAATAGAATGAGATAAATGAAAATGATGCAAACTTTCTAAAACCTGTTGGTATAAATACTTTTTAGTAGAGGCCCAAGTTTTGGAATCAATAACTTTTACTAGCTTTTTCTTAAGCTTTGCTTCGTCAAATTTCTTTTGTGTCTCAATGGCATCAAAAAGCTGCATATAATCATTTTGAGTTCCGATTATATGGCGTTGTGCATAGCTTTTAAAATAACGCTTTTCTGCTTTATTTAGGGCATGTATTAGATAATATAAGTCTGATGAGGGGGTCTTCATTAATAGCTACAAATTAGTATTAGTCACTAAGACGCCAATCTGCATCTTCTTTCTGAAAAGCATCCTTAAACGAACAATTATTGACCTTACTTTTGAGCCATGTAACATAAAAAAAGAATTGAAATGGTCTGTTTTCAGCAGTATCTTCTTTTACCTTTTGGATGTCTTCCAAGAAGAGTTCATACAACACTTTTTGCTCTTTTTGAGCAGGAGCATTATTTAGTTTATTGAGATAATAGAACAATAAGCGTTCAGCTTCGTAAGGGTTGCCTTTGCTATTGTTTCTACGGCGAGTATTTTTGAGTAGACTCTCTAACAATCGATCATTTCCTAGTTCATAATGTGCAATTAATTGTAAAAGACTTGCTCCATAATAAAAATCTTCTATTACATCTTTTACCTTATGATCCAATACGGCATCGCAATACTCTAAGCATTTTTCATAGTTGCCTAATCCAAAATAGCTTAATGCTATCAACAGTTGTAAATTGACTAAGTGAACTGTCATCATGCCATTTTTATGAGTATCTATACCCTTTTCTACAACAGGAATCAATTCTACTATTTTGTCAAAAGCCCCATCAATTAAATGCATATTGAGCAACAACACATGGCCTCGTGCAAATACTGATGCGCCAATTCTTGGAACTCTCTTTAGTACAGAATGTACAGGCAGTTTTAGGAACTTTTCAGCATGTTTTAGAAACTCCTCATCTTCTTTACATTGAAAAGAAAAATTCATTAGATTCCCATAAAAAGCTAAGCATCCAGAAGGATTTAGGGCAACTAGTTTAGGATTATCTTCTATATGCTTTACTGCCTTTTGAGTATGCTCTAGAGCACCTTTTATGTTTCCATTTAGGAAGCTATACATAGTGTGAATATGCTGAACACTAGAGTATAATTGAATATTTTTGTGATCAGGCTCTATTTCTAACACTTTATCAGCCATCAACTCATCTAGCTTAGCTTTCTCTTCTTCCTTTTTCAACACACCTTTTTTAAGGTGCCAATCCATCACTAAACTGTTGATCAAAAGTATTTTATCTTTTAGTTCTATCTGAACTAATGCATCTTGCATTTTCTCATGCATTTCATACCAATCTTTATCTCCTACCTTTTTTCGTTGAGTTTGACGTTTTAGGTGCTTTCTTTCATTACTCAACAGTTCAGGCATGTATTCATATAGACCATAGTCTATAATCAGTTTTCTGATTTTAGAAATCAATTTTTCAGACTGCTTGTACAGCTGTTTATCTAATAAGATACGGATAGTGTGTATGCCTTTCTTTATCTTTTCTTCTACCGAATGGGTTAGCCTAAACTGATGCAAACTATCTAACAGCTGCTCATATAAATACTTTTTGGTAGAAGCCCAATGCTTTATTTCTACAGCTTTGGCTAGTTTTTTCTTTAGTTTTTCTTCATCGAATTCTTTTTGCATAGCAATAGCATCAAATAGATCTACATAACTATTTTTCCCTCCGATAACATGGCGTTGAGCTTGCGTTTTGAAATAACGTTTTTCTGTTTTACTAAGAGAATGAATCAAGTTAAATAAATCCGATGAAGGTGTTTTCATAATGGAAAATTTGGAAGCCAGTGCTATGGCTAGTTTTGTTTTTTCTAAGATTTAGAAGTGCTAAGATATATACAAAGCTATGTTTTGACAAAAAAAAAGCCTGCAAAAGCTAAATTAGCTTTGCAGGCCACTATATATAAGCTTTTCAGCTCTTATTCTTCTGTTTCTACAGCTTCTTCTACTTCTTCTGTTTTGTTTTCTTCTGTCAATGCAGCTTCTTCAGTAGCTTGTTCTGCTTTGATTCGATCTTCACGCTCCTTAGTAATTGCCTCAAACTCTTCTTTAGATACTTCTTTCATATCTTTAGCAGCATCTTCAGCAGTACGTGCTAATACAGCGTTATCCATCAAGTTTTCGAAACGACGTTGCAACTCAGAACGATCTTTCAATACACGATCAATCAAGTTTTCAACCATTTCACCTCTTGGCTCAATTTGGTAGTTGAAGTAACGTAATACTTCTGCACGAGTGCTTTCTCTTACGTCTTCATAAGTTACGTCTACTTCGTACTTGTCAGCCAATTTTTCACGAATCAATGACCAACGAATCATCTTAACAAAGTGATCATAAGTTGCTTGTTTTTCAGCAACATCTACACCTTGAGACTCTTTGATCCATTTTTCTAAGAAGTTTTTTGGCAACTCAAATTGGTTAGAAGCAATCAATGCATCATATAATACACCATAGAAGAACTGACGAGAACTTTGTGTGCGTGCTTTAGATATTTCACCACTGATACGCTCATTGAAAGCATCCATGTCTGCTACTTCACCATTAGGGAAGATTTGGTTATAAAACTCTTCAGATAATTCTGCTTTCTTCACACGTTGGATACGTACGATAGTCATGCGGAACATTTCTCCAACTGTTTGACCTTCTTCTAATCCTAATACATATTTCTCAACATGATTAGCATCTTTATCTCTTTCTAATTTGTATACATTGGTATCAAAAGAATCATCGATAGTAGCTGTCAATACATCTTCTCTCAAGGCATCTTCTGCAATATCTTTAACTAAGATGAACGTTTCGTCTTTCACAAAACCACCTTCTTTGACATTTCCATCTTCCAACTCTTCCAACTTCACTACAATCAGATCATCTTCTACAATGTCAGTGATGTCTTCTTCAAATCCTTGTCCGAATTGCTTACGCAAACGCTCTACCTCTGTTGCGATTTCTGCATCGTCTACTTTCACATCATAAAATGGTAATGCTTCCTCTAGACCTTGCACTTCAAAATCAGGTACTAAACCTAACTCAAATCTAAATGCATAATCAGTAGGCTTGTTGATATCTAATGTGATATCTTCAGGCTTATCCATAGGAAGAGGTTGACCTACATATTTAAGTTTTTCCTCATCTAGGTATGCTTTCATGTTATCATTTAGCACAGTATTTACTTCTTCTGCCAATATAGAATTACCTACACGACGTCTGATCAAAGCCATAGGCACTTTACCTGGGCGAAAGCCTTTGAATTCAGCTTTTTGACGGTATTCTTTTAACTTTTTATTGACTTGAGGCACATAATCATTTTTCTCTAAATTGACTGTCAATACAATATTCAAGTCTTCAATATCTTCACGTGTAATGTTAGACATGATCGTTTGATTAATTTTTAGATGAGTAAACTTAAAAAGAAAGTGCAAGTTGCTCGAATTGCTTGAACTGCAACGGATTCACAACTTGCACTTTTGTTATAATTTATATAGTGCGGGTGGAGGGACTCGAACCCACACACCGGTTAAGGCACCAGATCCTAAGTCTGGCGTGTCTACCAATTTCACCACACCCGCGTTTAGCGATCACAAATATAGAGCTTTTTATCTTTCTACAAAATTATTTATTACTGTTTTTATAAATTATTTTTCACAAACTAGATAGGCTGCTCATTATCAATGAGCTAAGAGTTTTATTTTTTTATAAAAATTTAGTTCAACTTTCTCCAAAGGTTTGTAGAATCTTTACCAGTGAACTTATAATCTTCAAATGTCTTGACAAACCACTCTATCGATGCAAAAGAATAAGTATAATAAAGATCTCCATTATATTTATCTACCAAGAAAGGTCCTTCTCCCCCTAAACAACTATATCTACGTTTTCCTAATTCTTTTTCCATCCTAGTTGCTATCCCAACAACCCATACACTCCCAAAATCTAATATATTCCAAACAATCTTAACTTCTTTAACCTGCTTAAATGAAGCAGATTTTAAGTAATTCCCTATATCTTCATAATCATCATAAGAGTATGTCTAAAAATTAAAAAATGTTATTTACTGAAACGGTTTAATAAAATTTG
>JAAEPD010000591.1 GCA_024222455.1 Aureispira sp. | reverse complement strand
TGATACCCTTCCTTTTGCATCATCGAGAAAAAAGTGTTGAAAGTTTTTTGTTTGACTGAGTTTAGAGTCAATCCATTCATTTATTGTAAGTCGATTTGCAAATGTCTATCTCATTGGCAAAATAGTGCCCTGTGTGAGGATTGAACTCACGACCTTCAGATTATGGGACTGACGCGCTACCCAGTGCGCTAACGAGGCTATAGTATAGACGTAGGTTGCTCATCGGAGCTCAGAGGCATTGCATTAATCTATTATGAGACTACTAGGAAAAGCGTATATCCCTCGCAAAATTTTGTTCACTGTGGAAAATGAATTTTTGACCATACTTTGATGAGACTTTTACAAGGTCTATTGCACTATCGATAAAGAAAGTTTAACAAGCTTACACTCTAGATTAGTTCTATTCATCTAGAATGAGATATAAAGGAAGGCCTAGGTTATAGGCAATTATTCCCCCTTTATTAGGATGGAACTTACAAATTTCAGTTTATGCGGCAGAACCACT
>JAAEPD010000590.1 GCA_024222455.1 Aureispira sp. | reverse complement strand
TTTGTATTTTCATAGCAGTATTTTTATAAAATACCCCGCTTTTCGCTTCCTATCGCTCTTTGCGGGGTGTTTTGTTTTTATAAATATAACACTATTTGTCTACATATCAATACTTTAGACTACTTCTGAATATCCCTAATTAGGCTTGAATTTCAATTTTGTAATATTCTGTTACCCCCGAACTACCTCTATTATATTCTCCTTTGCGTACAAACAACGTTGTTGCAGACAGCCAAAAAGCAGACTCTGGGTCAAAAATTAAGGTTGCCCACTTAGGGTTTTTCTTATCTCTTGCATCTGTTTTAATTATACTTCTAAGAGTATCTCCAACAATTTCACCCAGCGCTATGCCTTCCCAATCTATCCCATCATTAGCTAAGCTGAAAATGAACTTAGAGTTGGGAGATACTTTCAGTTCGCTACCAGACATGGTTGTATTCCATCCTGTCTGCATATTATAAATATGATTAACAAGAGTAGATTCAAGATAAGATTTGGAGAAAATACAAATATTTGAGGTTTCCAAACTCCCTAAATAATCGACTGACATAAGCAAATCTCCCTCGTTTTCAACAAGCTTAGTCACTCCTTTTGGTAAGTCTAGCGAATAACCTTTTTTAAGTGCCTTTACTTTAGGATGCCCTTTTTTGCTCTCTAATATTGGCTTGGGTTTATTTCGTTGGGCAGTATTATAGGCTTCTTCTGAGCATTTAGAAATGAATAACTTATAGCCACTGCCTTCTAGTATCAACAGGTCAGCATTAGAAACAATTGTATCCTTTTGGACAAGATCAGCATTTTCTGATACCAATGTAGAATCACGAGTGTTTTGGGTGCTGGGCTGATCTTCCCCTTGAGGAGAATTGCAAGAACAAAAAGCTGCTAAACATAGAAGAAATAATAACTGTTTTTTCATGATTTTGTTTTTTTTGTAAATGGTTACCCTTTTAGCTCTTCTTGCTTTGGCCAAAGTATGCTTACTGCAAAAACCAAAAAGATCATCCAGGTGCTAGAATAACTTCTCAATGAATTTATTTGATAGCCTATATACTCTTTCTCTGTCAATTGCTTAATAATATCGCCATGATTGTGTAAGACATAATTCCCATCTCTTATGTCTGCTGTACCACCTTCTCCACCATAATTAAAAGATAAGAAAAAATCAACTTGAGCATATATGAATATAGCTGCCATGAGTACCAATATAGGTTTTGGAGTATCTTTGAACATTAGCTTATAATAAGCACTCATTTTCAAATCTTTTCGGAGCTCGTTATCCCAAATTTCTGGAGTTTTTCTCAGGTCAAAAAATGCAAAGAAAAATACAATAAGGGTCACAAAATGAAGAGCCGATACATATGGAACTTTATCCTCAACATAAACTCCTGACAAGGATAATACATGAACTACTATTGCTAAGATTAGGCTAATTGTTGCAGCAATAAAGAAAAATCGATTTATATTTTTCATACGGTTTTTTTTTAAAATATTTTTTTCAGGAGATCTTAACACTCACCCCATTTTTCAAAAAAGATGATTGTAATTACTTTAGATTCCTTTCCTTCTTTGTATCGGATTTGAATTTCTACAGCTTCCTTTAGAACTTTTACCTTAGAATTTAGCATTGATTCTATAGTTTTCTTCGATATATTATAATTATATCTATCCTTAATGTGAGAGGTTAAGAGTTTATTCATCTCCGTTTTGTCTATCTCTGCTTGAACAGGGCAAGCTTCCAAAAAAGAATCATCAGGCCAACGAGGAGCTTTACTTGTGGGTGTAAAAACATTATCCTCGAGGTCTAGTTCTGTCCATTCTGAGCAAAAGAGTGTTTTTGAGGCAAACCGTAGGTTGGCACGGGAATCTTTATAAAGAATAGCACCTTCGGTTTCGAATGAAATGCCATGAGCATATGTAGTGCGCTTAAATACTTTGAAATCCTTGACATAAGGAGAACTTAACTTGATATTGGCTTCCATAACTTCAGCATCTTCGCCAAGATAATAATAGGTATCTGCTTTTTGCTGAACAGTTAAATATTTTCCTTCATAACAGGTAGATTCAAAATCTACTTGAAAGTTGGCATTGAAAGGACCAAGTTGAAAGGTTTTATTTTGAGAACTTGCAGTTGAAGTCCAAATTAAAAAACATAAAATAAAAACTCTGGATAGCATAAGTTGTGTTGTTTGCAATTTAAGAAGATAGAGTGATTTTATAGTCTGCATTCACCTGATGATTGATAAAAGACAATAGTGATTGTTTTAGGCTTATTGTTTTCTATATACCGAATTTGAAGTTCAGTAGTCTTTTTAAACACTTTTAACTGGTCGTCCACCATCTTTTTTAGTTCTTCACGAGTATAATCTGTATCTGAATAATCTTTATCTTTTGTAGGATAAAATTCTGCAAGAAGATATTTGTGAAGTTGCTCTTTGCTTACATTTGCTTGATGAGCACAAGAGGCTAAAAATGTACTATCTGGTGTATAAGGCTCCTTGTTTGGAATAGCTTTGATGGCTCCTTTAACATCAACTTCCGACCATTTTGTATAATACATAGACTCAGAATCTGATCCTTTAAGGATAGGAATGTTAGGATTGTAATAATAGTAAGTACCAGATGTTGCATCAGGAATACCGTAAGTAAATGTTGTTCGCTTGAATACTCTAAAGTCTTTGACATATGGAGAAGTTAACCCTATTCTAATATAATCATCATCAATAGCAACATAACTATGAACAAAATAGTAGCCTTCTTCTACTTGATCTGTTGTTACAAATTCTGCCCCAACGCAAGGATGATTATACTTATTTATCTGTAAATTGGCATAAAAAGGACCAAATTGCAAGGTGCTAAACTCTAAGTACTTATATGTTTGAGCATTTGTAGATACTGTTCCGATTAGAAAGCAAAGGAAACAGAATTTAAGTGGTAGTTTAAATAAGTTGATTTGCATGGTTTACTTTTTTTATTAGTAATCTCAATTTTAGGCTCTATGCGAATTTACTTGGTTGAATACTTTATACTAGGTCTTTAGTAGAACTTTTAGGGTAGAAGAATTGGCTTAAAAGCTGCTAATAAACTGGATTTTTGTTCAAAAATAGTAATAATGGCTAAAAACTAACCAAGTGAATTCACATAGTGCCCAATTTTAACAGTAGATATAATAAGGTATTCTACAAAAGATACGCTCTTTTTAGAGTCGCATAGTATTCGGTCGTATTGGATAGTATTTGGTTGGAACTTGACGGTTTTTAGGGAAAAACAGTACCAACTCTAATAAAAGGGGAACTTACTAGAGCAAACGCATCTAAAATGTTTATACCTCGTAATGCTGCTGAACCATATGAAAGTTTATTCATTAGAATTTACTTAAGGCCATTTGTATCCTTGTCTGACAAAAAAGATAAATGCAACCTATTTTTTGAAATAGGAGCTTTAACGGAAAAATAAATAGTAGAGCCAATATCTTAAGAGTATGTCTAAAAATTAAAAAATGTTATTTACTGAAACGGTTTAATAAAATTTGGCAATTAGCCCATAAAATCCAAGCTTCTGAACTATTTGCTGTTTTTTCGTAGTCTTTAG
>JAAEPD010000589.1 GCA_024222455.1 Aureispira sp. | reverse complement strand
GCTTTAGCAGAGCTCACATCGTATCGAATATATTTAGACCCACTAAAGAAATAGACCTTATTGTTAGGCTTCCAGTAGAAGGCTGCATCAATCTTACTGAAAGTGACTCCTTCCCAATTGTTTTGGATAGATTTGGCTGTTAGGTAAGCTTTGTTGTCATGATCCCAACGCACATACTTATCACCTGAAAAAATGTAACATCTGCCACCTGGATAGTTGAGCGCAGCATCAACTTTGGAGAAAGGAATACCATACCAACCTGTTGCCAAATTGCTTGGATAAACATGTGAAGAGGTGTTAGAAAAAGGATAAATCTCTCCCACAAAAGCCATATCCATATTCGAAAGCTTGGTGTTCCAACCTACAGAGTAGTCACCAATAGTATGCTTGTTGCTGACAGAATAGTGCATGATAGAATAGCGATCGTAGTTACTTTTTTGCAATCTGTCATGATCGTATTTTTTGAATAGGGCATTGTCTACCTGTGCTTTGCTCCAACCTTGTGTACGAGCATAGTCTGCATAAACAACAGGCTTGTTCCAAGGAATACCTGCTGATGGATGAAGGTGTTCGTGTATCAACCCTAACATGTGGCCAAATTCGTGTATAGTTGTTCTGCTAAACTCATTTTCAGAGGTGTTTGCATCAAACCAACCAAAATTCATAGTTGCTTTGCTTGCCGAAATATACTTGCATTGCGTCCCCAAATAAGACCAAGAGCCTCCCTTGTTGAAGGAAATACGAACTTCAGCTGTTTCATTGTCACCTACAAAATTGAATTTGATATTGGCGTATTTTGTCCACTTGTTGGCATACTGTTTTACCTTACCTCTTAGGTAAGAAGAACCGCCCATAAATTTGATACGGATGGTTTGTCCGGCCTCCCAAAACACATTCAAGTCTCCAGCTAACATCTCAACACCATTAGGTGCTGGTTCATGTGCCATTCGTTCGGTACAGGTGTGTTGGGCAAAACTATTTTGGGAATACCATGAGGATAGGAACAGAGCTGTTCCTAGAATTAACTTATTCAGTTTCATACTAATGGGTGTTATAGTGTTTACGAAAAAGAGTTGTCTTACTAGTGTATTGTTTTTTGGAATATATGAGTAAAATCAAGAATGATGCCACCCGAAGTGGATCTCTAAAGTACTTATTTTAAGAAATAGAATATTTTATAATCTATGGTTCTAGCCAAGATAGTTGGTAAAAGGCCTAAAAACATTAAGACATAATACCTTTTTTTTAGGGTAGATAGGTTGAGTGGGAATAAAGATTCTTTGTATTTGAAAAAGCTTGTAAATAGTAGAGTGATACACAACAAAATATTAATAGTGAATAGATTATCTGGAAATATAAAAGTACCTAGTGCTGTAATATGGAAAATAATATAATTTCCAATGAAAGCGAGGAGATATTCTCTTCGATATTGGGTGTTAAAAAGAATAAAATATGCAAGGCCAAAACTGAATATCACTTGAAAACTATATTGATAGGAACAAGCAATATGAGGGATGTGTCTACTTATTAACGAAAAGGCGTCTGGGAACTCTACATATATTATGTAATTCCAACGAAAAATAGATATCGCATCATAGATCAACCAAATACCAAACAGTAGCCAAGCAATACCAACAATTACTCTGTAATTAGGAGGTTCTATTCTATCTGTATTATCAGACTCAAAATGATCTAAAAGATTATTATCCAAGCAAAGTAGATTTTATAATTATATAGAAATTCTTAGGATAAGATACATAAAAAAAGCCACCCAAAGGTGGCTTAATATATTTTCAAATTGGAGAATATCCAAATCAATTATTATTTAGGCTCAAAACCTAAGATAATGTTGAATGCACCATAATCCGTCCATTTACGAGAAGGATTAGCATGTACATGTGGCTTGTCAAATCCAATACCATAATCAAATCCAAGTGTACCAAACATTGGTAAGAATACACGAGCACCTAAACCAACCGAACGTTTAAGATCGAATGGGTTATAGTCTTTAGCATTAGACCAAGCATTACCCGCCTCTAAGAAGGCCAATACCCATATAGTTGCACTAGGATTAGGAGAAATAAGGTATCTAAATTCTACAGTATATTTGTTGTAAATAGCAGCACCCAATTGGTTGGCTGCAGATACATCTGCTACAGGGTCTTTATATCCACGTAGAGAGATAATATCTTTTCCTTGTAAACCAACAAAGTTAGAAATACCATCACCACCAAGCTCATAACGATCAAATGGAGACAAGCCTACATTTTTGTTGTAGTAACCCAAGAATCCCATTTTTACAGAAGCTTTAACAACAAAGTTTTTAACCAACTTAGTATACCACTCTGCTAAGAAATCCCATTTGTGAAACTCTACTAACTTAAATTTATCAGCAGGAGCCATTGCTTCATAGTCTGAAGCAGACTTACCATCTACTAGAGAGTAAGGGAAGGTTAGCTTAAGCGATAAAGAGATATTTCCACCTTTTTGAGGGAACATTGGATTGTCAATAGAGTTTCTAGACAAGGTTTGGTTCAAACTCAAGTTGTGGAAAGAACCTGTTGGGATAGCAAAATCATATCTACGCAACAAGTCCATGTTTTGATAGTTCATACTAATTTGGTAGACAAAGAAATCATCTGGCCAACGTACACGAGTACCCAATGCTACTGAAGCACCTGTGATACGTAGACGTTGGAAAGCACTACTTTCTTGGCTATATCCATTGTTGAAATTAGTATGATAAAGCGATAGGGTAAAGGCATTTGGTTTTTTGCCTCCTAACCATGGCTCTGTAAACGAGAAGTTGTAAGATTGATAAAAACGACCATTGGTTTGTATACGCAATGATAAACGCTGACCATCTCCTTGTGGTAATGGACTCCAAGATTCTGGTCTGAATAGATTACGCAAAGAGAAGTTATTAAAAGTAACTCCTAGTGTACCAATCAATCCACGACCAACACCACCCCAACCAGCAGAAAGCTCTAACTGATCTGAAGGACGCTCTTCTACATTATATTCTATATCTACTGTACCACGTTGTGCATTTACAGGTGTATTGATTCCTAATGCTTCAGGATTGAAGTAGTTAAGTGCCATCAACTCACGTTGTGAACGAATAATATCTGAACGACTAAATTTATTGCCTGGCATGGTACGCAACTCTCTACGAATAACATGCTCGTGTGTACGATCATTACCATTGATAATAACCTTATCGATAGTTGCAATAGGTCCTTCTGATATACGAATCTCTAAATCAACAGAATCTTTACGGATACCTTTTTCGATAGGATCTACTCTAAAGAATAAGTAACCATTATCCATATAGAGGGTACTAATATCACGACCATTTTGATCGAAGTTTAAACGCTGTTGTAAGAGCTCTTCATTGTAAACATCCCCTTTCTTGATACCTAGTATATTGTACAATACAGAGTTAGGATAAGAAGTGTTGCCTCTAAATACAATATCTCCAAATTTGTATACAGTCCCTTCGTCAATATCAATATCGATATAGACACGTTTTTTACCTTTTTTATTTTCAGCTATATAAACAGAATCTCTTAAGATAGTAGCATCTCTATGTCCAATAGAGTTGTAATGTCCAAGTACCTTCTTTTTGTCATCTTCATAATTCGCCTTGATATAACGAGAAGGTTTGAATATGGTAAAAGGAAAAATATTACGTTTGGTTTCCTTCATCATTCGATAAAGTTTACCCTTTTTAGCTTTTTTAGAAGTATTGCCATTGAATGTAATGGCTGCAATTGGGATACGCTTACCTTTATTGATATTAAATACCCAACGAACACTATTACGAAGAACTTCGTCTTCCTCTTCTTTTACTTCAACTTTTACATCTAAGAATCCTTTGTCGATATAAAAAGCACGAACAGAACGAATAGCATTCATTTTCATGGAAGGAGTAGCTGCACGACCTTTTTGGAGATAGCGACGTACGGCATCATTTAAGTCATCATGCTGACCTTTAGGAACACCTTTGAAGGCATGACGAGCAAAACGAGGATATTCTTGTACTACAATTTCTAAGAATACTACATCTCCAACTATCTTAGAAACAAGAATTTGAACATCTACAAATAGACCTTGTTTCCATAGCTTATAAATAGCTTTAGTCACTTCATCACTTGGGAGACGAACAGTTTTACCTACCTTAAGCCCCGATAAGGCAATGATCCCATTGGCATCCGTATTGTTTGCCCCTTTGATTTCAATACCACCAATTTCATATTCTTGGGGGTATTCGTAGTCCATCACTGGTGCTGTGGAATCCGCTAATGTTTTTTGTGCTGAACTCTCTTGATACGCACCAAAAATGGTTAAAACCATCACCCATAAACCTACAAACTGCTTCATGCTCTACTTCTGTATATCTTAATGTATTTACTTATTGTACGCTGACAATTTCTTTGAAAACTATAGTGTTTCTGAAGAACAGTAAATTCTTTAGCTAAAATAATTAGTATATCCTTACTAAACGCAAAAATCCCGACAAAGGTAGGGGAATGTTTGCAGATAAAGAAATCAAGTCTTTTAAAATTTGAAGCAGAATGAAGGATATTCTTGCAGTTTTGAGTTTTATTAACATTTAAAATAGAAAATATTAAGAGCTTGGGTATTATTTTTGAGCGAAGAGAAAATTATGATCTATTTCTGTGTTACCCTCAACATTATTAAACTATGATTCGATACAATATTTTTGGTTTAGTCCTTTTGGTAGTCTTTGCTAGTTGCCAAAAAGAAGAAGCAATAGCACCTACTCCTTCTTGCGAACCGACTGCTGCTACCTACTTTAGTGGCTGGTTAGGTGATGATTTTTATTGCTGGACAGGAGAGAGTCAGGAGACTTATAGTGCCTCTGCTTGTGATGAAGATCGTAGTTATTGCCGAAAGATTACAGGTTTGCACCAGCAAACAGTATCAATGAACGAAGAGAATATTTTAGTGCTTTCTCATCCTATAGATGTAGATGATTTGGATGCATTAAAAGCTGCTTATGCCAAAGGAGAACATAGTTTTGCTTCCAAAACACATGAAGGATTTATTCTGCATTATGCTAAAACAAATGGACAAGAAGAGGAAACTTTATCTACTGTATGGGGCGAACAGTTGGATGCAAGTTTGGAGGTAGAAGACATCTCTGCAGCAACTTATGAAGGCGAAGATCAAGTTTTTTATGTTACTTTCAGTGTAGAGTGTACCTTATATGATACCAATGGTTTAGCTGCAGCGAAAATTCGAGATGGTAAGCTTGTAACCAAAGTTGTGTTTGGACATTAGGCTTTAAGTAAACAACTTTTAAAACTGATTGTCCAAACATATGTTGAAGCTAAAACCAACGGTTCTTACCCCATTTTTGCTGATGAGTATATTGGCTATATTGCTAGGTATAGTTCTTTTTATTGGAGCATGGGGGATAATACTTTGTTATGAATGGACTGGATATGGTGAGTCTTTATTGGGAGGTGATGGTGCAGCGATTGCCTCTTTGATGGGATTCATGATTTTTGGTGGTGGTATGTTTGCTTATTTGATTGAACATAGTCTTATTCAGTTATATTTTAAGAATGATGAGAACTTTTCAAGGAAAAAAGCGGTTTGGGCTATTCAACTTTTGCTAGTAGTAGCTTTCTTTGTGTATAATATAGGTAATAATAATTATCCTAAACATATCTTGAATATAGAACCAGGTGTTCAGTTTTTTGTAGTTATTCGGAATACTTATGATGAAAGATCTGTAGGCTTTAGCTTTAAAAACTATGATAAGGAGGCTGATGTAGAAACTAGTGGACAGGTGATTTTTGAGTTAGAAGATAAAATTAGAAGGCATTCAGATTTTAGAGGTAGTTTTTCAATGCTATCAGATGGGGGAGGGATTATTACTACCTCTAAGGGCGAGTATTGGAAATTAATGTATTTGATCGATGATTATCGATTATCTAGTCAGGATTCGCTACTAATCAAGACTCAAATAGAGGCAACTTTAGGGAAGTTAGTTGAATAGAAGTAGTTATAGGAAATTACACTAAAACTGCATCTCATATTGGCTAATAAACTTTTCTAAGCCTAGTTGTTCTAACAAATTAGTCAAAGCTATATTTTGCTCATCAAGGTTTAGTACACTAATCGCATCTCCATTATTATAACAATGTTGAATTAAACATTTAGCCAACCCTTTATTTCTATGGTTAGGAGCTACAGCTATTTGTCGTAGTTTTTGAGGAGTAGTAATAATATAAGCAACTAATTTTGATTGCTGATCAAAAATTCCATAGCAGTCTATAGCTGATTTTTGTAAACTTTTAGTCGCATTTTGCCAAGTAGGGGAGGTTTCCCAAAAACTTTTGAAAAACTCCCATTGAGGTGTTTCTATCTTTTGAATACTATAATTTGAGGGTAAATCAATAAGTTTTAATTGAAGCTTTCCTTTGTAGCAGTGCACTGTTCTATGAATCTTGAAACCTACCTTTTTATAGGCTTTTATAGCCTTGTCATTAGTTGTAATAACCTCTAATAAACGTTTATGGTCCTTCGTAGAAGGGAGAAGCTCCTCAGAAAAGAATTTATACAATTGTTGTGTTATTCTTTGCCCTCTGTATCTTGGAATTACTCCAGTTCCAGCATTATAAAAATAAGTAATACCATCCTTTTTTCTAACTCCATGTAGGATAAAACCAACCAATTGATCTTGCTCAAAAGCACCTACAGCGTATTCTAATTGAATATCGTCAGTGATTATTTTTTGCTCCAATTGCTCTAAAGTTAATTGCAAAGGAATAGTATAGTCGCTAAATGCTAGGTTGAAGGCGCTCAATATTTCTTTAGTCGAACATTTGTTAAGGGGTGAAATCTTCATTTGTAGAGTTAGATTGTTTTAAACCTAATTTATATTGGCAAGTAGAGCTAATACTCCAAACCATAAGAATAGAGAACCCAAGATTAAAAATACACTGCTAAATACTCCTGATTTAGAAGTTTTGTTAGTCTTTTTAGGTTTCTCTGCATCGTCCTCTTTAGTATAGTTTGTTTTTTGTTTTTTCACAATAGAAGATATGCCTTTATATTTCTTCATAGTTGCAAAAATTAAGATAAGGAAGCCTTGCAGCCAATAAATTCCAGCTGTTTCCATCTCTAAAAGGAAATTTACCCACTCTTGTATAAAGGGATAAATAGACAAGACAAATAGAATAAAATTTAGAAAAATTACTCCTCCACCTATTTTTTTATTAGCAGATTGTCCATCACCATTTTTGCCAAATAGCAAGGAGGTCATAAATGCTAAAATAGTTGCAACAACTTCTCCCATTAGACTTGCCAATAAATAACCTCTAATAGATAAATATCCAAAAAATAAAAGCAGTCCAAACGTAACAGCACTAATAAAGGAAAAAATAAAAGTGTTCTCCTTTTCTTTATCACCAGCATTGTATATTAACAACCCTGTTATTGTAAAGTGGATCATACAGGAGATCCATCCATACAAAATAATTTGATTTGTATATTCTGCATTAGAATAAACTAAATACATACAGGCTAGATAGGGTAAAATGAATTCCCAACCTAAGTCCAAAATTACTAGTATTTTTTTTATAACTTTCATCAAATCTATTTTGCAAAGTAGTATTATATTCTAATACCTTATGAGTTATCTATGTGAAATCTAAATGCACTTTAAATATAGAATATTATTAGTAACAATTAAATAAGGCATGTTTGATTGATGGGTGATGGGCAGAAATTTTTAAAGAAAAAGTGATTATTGTTTTTATTAGTAGGGTTTTCTACTGTTTTTAACGTGATCAAGAAAAACAGTAGAATATTATCATAAATAAATAACATTTAAGAACATGTTTAAAAATTGATTGATAACAAAAATAGGAACCAGATAAATGTAAATTCATTAGATTCATAAAATTGTATTCTACCAAAAATATAAGATTATGAAAACATCATTTGAATTATTATCTGATTCCCAATGGG
>JAAEPD010000588.1 GCA_024222455.1 Aureispira sp. | reverse complement strand
GTACTAGAAAAACAAACTAAATTGTTATTAAATACTAAAAAAAATGTTCTCAATTTTGAGGAGTTGCAAATAGATTGCCATTTTTTGAAGTAGGGGTAATTTTTAGTTATTTTTCCTTTGTTTTTGGATTGTTAATGGGGATTTTCAAAAGAATTAAATCCCTATAAGATTGCTCTTAAAAACTATTAACCTCGTTAAAATACAAAATCCTATAGATATAGACAAATATATTATCTAATTAAGGCCTAAAAAATGAAGAATGAGGATTGTGTTTAATTAGAGACTTATCTTACTACGGTTTTAATCCCCCTAGCCCCCTTTAGAAGGGGGAATGTATGCTGTAGAAGGGGACAATGGATAGAATTCCCCCTTTTAAAGGGGGCTAGGGGGATTTCCTCCAATTAATTCTTGCTTCGCCTTAAGCTCAAAAAAATAGGAGAATTGCCCTAACACAATTCACCTATTTTATATACATTCCACATAAGGGCTTCAATGCCAAATTAGCTTAAGCATTACCAGCTTTTAGCTTACCTGAGGTTTTGTGATGTTTTAATTGTGCATGTATACCTGTAGAAGTAGTGAACACTAAATCACTATTGAAGGTATAATTTCCTTCCTTAAGAATCTTTTCATTAAAATCACCTTCTACTCTAGGCACAGATAAAGTCCCTTTAAAAATGCTTACAAAATCCTGGTCCTTGTTTCTTGTAAACCCTTTTCCGGTCAACTCTAAGCCTCCTACATTCATCTTGACAGGAGCTTGCATTTCTATATTTCGGAAGCTGGTATCTATGATATAGGCACCTCTTCCTTTTACTTCCATTTTGCTATCTGTATAATCAAAAGAACCTGTAAGATCTGCACTAGACTTGAGGAAATCTAAGAACGTAAAGAGTTCATCATCCTCATTAGTATCCATCGTAAATTTAGGCTTATCTCTCATGAAATCTTTAGTCATGTTGAGCTGAGTATCTAGAGCCTTTTGGTGTTTCTCCAGATCTTCAGTTACCTCTTTTAGATCTTGAGTATCTTCTTTTATATATTTTTTGTATTCTTTTATTTCTCCTCTTTTCTCTTTTAACAGCTCATGATCTCTTTCCGAAACGGGCTTTTCCATTTCAGCATCTATTAGTTTTTGTGCATCTGCAATATCATCATTAGATTCCTTGATAAGCTCTTCTAACATGAACTGCTCTTCTTGCTCATCATAAACATTGTCTTGATGCTCTACAATAGTTCTGTGCTCTTGCTCCATGAAGTTGCGTTGCTCCAAAAACACGGGCAAAATAGGCAGATCCTTCAATTTGAAATCGACTAAAGAACTATGTGTATCCACCAATTCTTTCAATTCTGCCAAAGCTTGTTGTAGCTCTGCTGAGTTCCCACTACTTGTTGTAGCAGCCCCCGCAGCGCCTTCGATAGCAGTAGAACCACCATATAAGAAATAGTTAGAATAGTAGGAATAATAGTCTTGATAAGGCTTGTCATAAGCACTATTATAAGCTTGACCAAAACGACTAAACATCTCTATAGAATCCCATGTAGCCAAAGCTTTTAGCGCTCTACGGAAATATGTAGTTACTCTATCCCCACCATCGTCAGGTTCAAGCTCTAACCCCTTAGGAAAATCCTTAATAGGGTCTCGGTTTTTATCATCACTTTGTGGTTCTGCTTGAGCTACAGGAGCATCTCCTTGGCCTCCACTACCTTGGTCATTACCACCTCCCCCTCCAGCATCATCTCCTTGGCCTGAGCCACCGCTAGTGTTAGTTGTTGTTGCCACATCATTGGCAGCCTTTTCCTTGGCTAGAATCCTTTCTTTATGGATCATCTCAATCACCTTCAAAGACTTTGCAGCTTTATATTGTGCATTTATCTTTGCATATTTCTTAGCTTCTTCTTCCGCAAAACGATAAATTTCCTCAGGATTAGCCTCACTTAAACCTTGGTTGTAACCATCACCAAACTCTCCTACAGCTGCAATCCATTGGCTCGATTTTGCTGCATAATCTGTTGTAATACTAAGATCTTTGAAAGCATCTTCTTTTTTCTTTTCTCCTACAACTTTTGTTGCTAAAGTAGCCAACTCTGCTTCGAATTTCGATTTTATAGTAGAATAGTCAATCTTAGATACATCTGTAGATTTAGCCTCAATTTTTAGAGAGCTTATTCCTGATTTTATTCCAGAATATACAGCTAAACCATATTCTAATTGTTTAAGAACTGTACTCTTTTTATCGTCTTCAGGGTTATTTTCGTTAGCTGTTTGCTCTGCTACCTCATATTGAGCCTGATTTTCTAAGACTTCCAAGACATTCTCTCCACTCAAGAAGGTTTTGATTAGAGAGATATAGATTTCTTCCGAAGTTTTTTCTTTTGGAGGTTCGGGAGGTCCACCTTGCCCTCCTGATGATTGATCAGAGCCTGTATTAGATTTTTGTTTCTTTGCAAGCATTGCTTTTTTGACCTCTGCTATCTGATCTTTTATTCTTTTGTACCCCCAATCAAAACCTACTCTATAGTTTTTAGATTTGTTAAGGAACTTAGCTGCTAAGGCTTCTTTTTCTTGCATTTTTTTGAAATCCTCATCAGATAGGGTTCCTCCCATAGCAGCCTCACGACCATTTCTAAATCCTTTTTCAAATTTAGCAAAATGGTTATTCATTTCGGCAGGTGCGCTAGGTATAGGATTGGGTACACGGAAGGCATTACCTCCATTTTTCACAACTTCTGCTCCTTTAAAGAACCCATAATTTTCGGCACGTAATGGCCAATAGATTTGGGCATAGGCTGTTTCATAACCTTGTTTATACTCTGGGTCAGGATTCGTGCTTTCTAGATTGGGTGCAGAGCTTTCGGCAGAAGAACCATGATTTTTAGCATCTTCTTCAGCTTTCGATTTACCAGCTTCGTAGCCTTCTTGGTATTTAGCACTTCTCATTCTAGTTCCAAAATCAGACAATGTTTTCAGCCCTAGTTTTATATCTAAACCAGCCTTAAAACCTTCTTGATGTCCTTTTTTGTACTCTTCGTTTTCTTTATCTGGCTCCACTTTATCTTTAGGCAATTCAAAACCTAAACCTTCCTCTATATCTTCTTTAGTTTTTTCTGAACCTACCATTAGTCCATCTCTAAACCCTTGAGCTTTAAATACTGCATCCAACTGCCCTCCTGCAGCATGCGAAGATTCTTCTATTGCTTTTTTGTAGCCAGATTCAAATGCTTTGACATCAGGATCGATTAAGGTATCAACATAGGCAGATAGTTGATTTGCCTCTGCTCCTTCCAAAGCACCATTTATTATGATAAAGTCATTAAACTCTTCTTTTTCATGCTCACTTTTAGCAATCGCCTCCACTCCTTCTTTTTGCTTAATCCTATGTTGCTCCTTCTTATAAACTTCTACCTGTACTCCAATGATTTTGTCCTTAGCTGAGATCTTATCAAGCGCCTGTTGTTTTAGCTCACTGGCATCCTTGCTAATCGGCAAATCAATAAGATCATCTGGATCTTGTGCTACCTCTGGCAAATCAATACTTACATCTTTTAGGTCGTCTCCTATAGGCCAACCTTTAGCTAATGCATGTATTTTTTTCCATGGTTTTATAGCTATATCAAAACCTTTTTGAGCACCTCCTGTAAGAGCAACTGTTGTTCCTTGTGTTGCTACACCTTCAGCTACATCAATAGCTGAGCTAATAGAGTTATATCTAGCTTCTCGAATACCTAAAACCTTAGCCTCATTGGCTATTTTTTTATTTCTTGCAGCGTCATAATCTGTATCAGCATCACCTTCCTTAATTAGGCCAGCTCCTATTTTTTTACCTAGCTCAAATCCAGCTCTATAACTGTCGCCATCTATTACACCTTTGAGCTTACCATATTTGTCATGCCCTTTTTTGTAGTGCTCTACAAAAACTTTAAGTTGATCTCGAGTATACAAAGGAGTAGCAGTTTCCTTACCTTCATCGTCTTTCTTTTTCTTTTTCTTATATTTTTCTCTTATTTTTTCAACTTGAGCTGCTACTTTTTTATCTATCTCTGAGGCATGTTCTTGTTTAGGCTTAGCATTTTCAGCTGTAGATTTCTTTTGATTTTCAAACCAAATTTTATAGCCATAGTCAGCACCTTCCTTAAAGATTGCTTCTCTTTCTTTCTTAGGAATAGACTTTAACGATCTTAACTCTCGAGGATCCATCCCCGACTGATCTAAAGCTCTATCTGAAGAGAAACTTTTCGCTGCATCAGCTACCGTTTTATCTAAATCTTTATTTCCATAGTCAACAGCTCCTCCACCTCCCATTCCAGAGGCTTCAGCTGCAGCTTTATAGTAGCCTGTATTATAACCTTGATAGAAATTTGGATAATAGCTAGTATCTTTAATCTCCAGACCTTTAGCCTTTACCTTCTCAAATATAGTTTTAGGAGCAGGATTCATGGCTATATCTTCAGCCTTACGCATATAGACCTTAGCCATCAACGCTCCCAA
This sequence comes from Aureispira sp., assembly GCA_024222455.1. Lineage (GTDB taxonomy): Bacteria > Bacteroidota > Bacteroidia > Chitinophagales > Saprospiraceae > JAAEPD01. Next base: position 3,542 of record JAAEPD010000588.1, on the reverse strand, counting down.
TTCTTTCTGATACTTCGTTTTCGTGTCAGCATCTTTAGCTGTAGCAATTTGACGATTCAGTGCAATTTTTTGCTCAGCTACTTTTGCTCCAACCCCTTCACCTATTTTGTAAGCATCAGAAGCCTTAGCATTCTCTATAGCTTCTAATTTCTTCTTATTATCTGCATTGACATTTGCAACTATATGCTCCCGAACTTTTTCGTTGTATGCACTATAGTAACCTACCTTAAATGCTTTATCAGCCTCATTATTTCTCGCGCTTCTAGTAGCCAATTCCTCATCAATAACTTTTAAGTTAGCATCCAACTTCTCTAGCTTAGGATTAGTTTCGCCTGATTTAGTTTGTGCTACTAGTTCTTTTCTAAGCATTCTTGCTTGTGCTGATACTGTACCTACCTCTTTACCTGCATCATAATCAGGGAATGCTTTAAGTTTAGCATCTTTTTCGGCTTGAGCATTTTGGACTTGTTTGTTTCTACCTTTGCCCCAACCTTGGTTAAAGGATTGAGCAAAAGCCTCTTTGAAATAAGCTGTTTTTTTAGTTTGATCATCTCCAGAAGCAGTGCTTATTACATCTAAACTACTCAAATCTCCACTAAACCCAGCATTAACCATACCCATTACATCATCAGAAAGCGTTATTGCAATTTTGTGTTTTTTAACAAAATCATTCCATTCACTTTTATTTTCAGCCAAAACCATTCCTGCAGCTTTACTACCAGCTAGAGCGGATAACATACCACCTAACTCTCCAGCTTGTTTACCAGCTAAATAAGCTGGATCTTCCATTTTAGCTTTTAACTCATCTTGGTGGACTTTATTGATAGCCATTCTAGCTTGAATATAGCCCTTATTGTACCCTACATAAAATCCAGATTTTTTCTTTTTGTCTTCCTCGCTAGCATTATCAGCGTTTATTCCTGTAATTTGTGCTCGTTTTTGCACTAAGACATCTGCTGTAACTCCTAAATCCGTAAGGTTCTTTTGAGCTTGAGCAGTAACTTCTGCAAATTTAGTTTGAGTATCGCTAGGCCTTCCATTCCAAAAACCTGTTGCAAAACCTAAATCATACCCTACTCTAAAATCAGGATCTTGTAATTGAGCTTCTTCTGCAGCTTTGCGATCTGCAGCTATTTTTTGTCTTCCTTTTTGATAATATTCGTTATAGGCAGCATAGTATCCTTGTATATAGGTTGTTCCACTTCCTCCTGCTACATCATTCCCTTCTTTATTTTTGATTTTAGCACCTGAAGAATCTAGTCCTGCTTTAGCATTATCTTTTTCTTCTTTGCTTACAGGTTTTCCTTGAGCAGAATCAAACCCATGCTTTGCACCTATTTTTTGTCCTGCTTCATAGTCAGGAGTTGTTTTTCTAGCATTTTCTTCTTGATCTCTACGTTCTCCCAGTTTTCTTCGACCTACAGGATACCCTTCATTATAACCACGAAGATAGCCACTTACATAATTTTCAAAAGTTGATGGAAAATTAGCTTGAGAAACTCTAACATAATCTTTCAAAATAGTAGCATTAGACTCTCCTATTTGACCATTGCTTATCCCGTTTATAGTATCAGCTAAAGACCTATTAGTATCTCTAAAGCTTGTAATAGCAGTTCTTTTTGCTTGAGCATCTGCTCCTTCAAATTCTTCAGGCGTCTCAAATTCCAACGCTCCACTAGCAGGAGCATCTCCTGTTGGAGCTTTTACCTTTAGCTTCTTTTCGTATCCTACACTTACACCAATCATAAACCCATGCTCTTTTCCAATTGCGGCACCACCATCTGAAGGAGCGACAGGTGTTCCAGTAGCTTGGGCATTTGCATCTGCTTGTTGGCTGTCATTTGTAGTTTGAGGAGCTGCAGGAACAGAATCTAGCGAAGTTGTCAAATCTGCTGTTAAATCGTTTACATTGGCATCAACATTAGTATTTGATGTGCTAGTGTTATCAGTATTAGCAGCCGTTGTTCCTGTACCATCCCCAGTAGCTGCAGTTGTAGCCGGTGGATTTGAGGTAGTGTTATCATTATCTTTAGTCTCTCCAGTTGAGGTAGTATTGGAAGGAGGGTTATCTCCTTGGCTATTGTCATTATCAGTTGAGGTAGTGGTATTTCCCCCTTGACCATTAGGATCAGTGGTTGGGGCTTTTTCTTTTGTTTTAGGCTCTATGCCCATAATTTTATTTAAATCTGCAGCCGCTTGTTGCAAAGATCCTACTTCTGGTTTTTTCTCTTTATCTCCAGATTGGGGATTTTCTTTATTTTGTTGATCAGCTACTTTTACAGCTTGATCATCAACAGGTGGAGCATCAGTATTGTCGCTTTGATCGGAAGTGTTACCATTTTGATCAGATGATGTATTCACGTCATCTCCTCCCTGACTATTCTTATTTGTATTGACAGATTGGTCAACCTTATCGACCTCCTTATCTACAGATTGGGGATTAGGATCATCACCTTGTCCACTATTAGTAGTTTTCTCTTGTGTATCCCCTTGTACTCCCTGTCCCGTACCAGATTGCACAGAGTTATCTCCTTGTCCTCCCTGTCCTTGGGTATTTCCTTGTTCTCTAGTTATATCTTGTGTATTATCTCCTTGCCCTCCAGAAAGGGCTGAGGTAGTATTATCCGTTGACCCAGAACTTTGAGTATTCACTCCAACTGCAGTAGTATTCACTCCTTGACTATCTACCTGATTGTCATGAGGAGGAGGTGTATTGTTTGTAGTTACTTTTGAGTTGCTTTGAGAATTGCCATATAACTCATCTCCTGTTATTCCATCTCGAGGGCTTGTCTCATTAGCTATTGCCTGACTCATAGGCTCTAACCCCGAATTAATAGAACTTTTACCATCATCTCCTATTTGCTCATGGCTCTGCTGATGATCCTGATTCACACTAACCTGATCGTCAGCAACATTGATCTGATCATGTTGATTTGTCTTGCCTTGGTAGTCCTTATTGTTCCTGCTGGCCATAATGATAAAAATGATTGGGATTTAATTAGTTTTATATTAACGCATTAAATTACGAATAAAATGTAACTTTGCCAAACCTAAAAAGACCTCTTTTGGTTTAAATAAAAATGATTTAGAAAAAGTTATATTAGTTCTTGGCATTTCCGTAAGTAATTGAAAATTAACACTGTTAGCCCAAAAGCAATAAACGGTTAATTTTCAATCACTAAGGAAAATAGGTTTTAAATTTTGAAGTAACATTTAAAACCCATGAACTACAAAATTAAACTATATGAAAAAGCTTAGTTGGTTAATTAGTATCCTAATCCTTAGTAGCAGTCTACCTTTATGGGCTCAAAATGGAGATGTTCATATGCTCAACATGAAAGGAATTTTGATTTATGTACTTCCTTTCTATGTCATCACATTCATTGCACTATCCTTGTTTTTGCAAAAACTTATTCGTCCAAAGACATCCAATAAGTGGTTGTATCTCTTCACTATAGTAGGAATATTAGGTGCTGCTGTGGTTACTTATCAATTCAAAAAGATACAAGACGAGCAACTGCCTATAGCTCAAGTAGATGATG
>JAAEPD010000587.1 GCA_024222455.1 Aureispira sp. | reverse complement strand
TCTAATCTAAAGAAGCTGATAACGTTGTTTAATGCAAAACATTTTAGTTTAAAAATGAAATCTATTAGAGTGTTTATTATCTGCCTATTTGTGAGTTGTAGCTATTGGGGGATAGTCCAAGGGCAAGCTACCTTGGTTGTAGATATTAATAGTGGGCTGCATGGAGGTGATTGTGGGGAGTTGATAGTGTACAAAAATGACTTATATTTTAGGGCTACAGATGGTTCTAATGGTTATGAATTATGGAAGTATAATGGAGATACTACCTTGATGGTGCTGGATCTTTATGGTGGTTTTCAGAGTGGTATGCCTGATGAGATGATTGTATATGATAGTGTCTTGTATTTTAGTGCCACTAATGGTTATAATGGTACAGAGTTGTGGAAATATGATGGAGTCATAGCTACAATGGTTACTAATATTAATGCTCCAACAGGCAATAGCTTTCCGATATATTTAAAACCTTACAAAGGGGATTTGTACTTTAGTGCAAGTACTACTTCTACAGGTCGTGAGTTGTGGAAGTATGATGGAGATACTGCTACTTTAGTTGTAGATATAGCAATGGGGGCTGGTCATAGCTTTCCAGAATATCTAACAGTGTATAATGATGCTCTATATTTTAGCGCAAGTGATGGGATTAATGGCCATGAGCTATGGAGGTATGATGGAGATACTACACTGATGATAGCAGATATTTGGTCTGGCGCTAGTAGTAGTTATCCTAAGCATTTGACTGTTTATAATGGTAGCCTATATTTTGGAGCTAAAGATGGGGTAAATGGTTATGAATTGTGGACTTATAATGACACTGTAGTTGCTTTAGTTGCTGATATTAATACTGGATTAGCAGATGGTCGGCCTCAAAATATGATGGTTTATGATAATGCCTTATTCTTTAGGGCAGATGATGGTACACATGGTGTAGAGTTGTGGACTTATGATGGGATTAATACTAGTTTTGTAGCCGATATTAGTGTTGGAGGAGGAGATAGTCATCCTGTCAATTTCACAGTGTACAATAGTGAGTTGTATTTTAATGCTGTTGGAGAATTGTGGAAATATGATGGAACATCTACACTTTTGGTTGCTGATATTAGAGCGGGTAGTGCAGGTAGTGTTCCAGAACACTTAACTGTTTATGATAATGCTTTATATTTTAGTGCAGACGATGGAATACACGATCGAGAGTTGTGGAAATACACAGCATCTAACCAAAATTCGATAGTATCTATTGAGCAGGATAACTATCTAAGTATTTATCCTAATCCAGTTTCTGACAAATTAACAATAGAATTATTATCTCCCAAAGATGAATTAAATAGTGTGCAGCTGTTTGATTTTAGTGGTCAAAGGATTTATGCTCAATTATCAGTTGATTCTAAAATAATGGAGCTTAACACAACCCAATTGCCTATAGGAGTATATCTGCTAGTTGTAGAACTCGATGGTGGTAACCGGCTTATAGATCAGTTTGTCAAGTTTTAGCTTACAAGCTCCTTTTTTTGCATAAAAATTTTAAATATTAGTCCTAAAACAAGGATAGATGCCACTCCGCCTAAACCTAACCACAACCCAATTGTCCAATTACCTTTTCTAGATAAAGAAATAGAATGGCTATCTCCCAATTGAATAAATGGTGCCCAAAATGCAGGGTGGGCAGCAATTCCTCTTGCTTGTTGGATATAGTCTAACTTTGCTTGTCTAAGAGCAGTTGCCTTATCTTGCCCATTAGATAGATTTTTATAGAATTTCTGCATGATAGAAGCTGTAGATTGGTCATTAACTTGCCACAAAGAAACTACTAAACTAGGCACCCCTGCATACATAAATGAACGGGCTAAACTCATAACACCTTCTCCTTGCTGAATCTTGCCATAACCTGTTTCGCAGGCGCTCAATACTACTAAGTCTGTATTAAGTTGCTGGTGAGCTATTTCCCATGCTTCTAGGAAGTTATCTTGGAGAGTATCTCCATCTTCCGTAAACGCTAAGGAGGATAAAATAGGCCTTTTTTTGTTGAGCAAACCATGCATAGCTAGATGAATAACACCATATTTTGAGGCATTATTCTTAAAGTTTTGTTCGGTAGCATCTTTATCAAACCAAAAATTACCATTAAAAAACTTGGCAAGTTCTTTTACTTCTTCCTTTGCTGCAGGAAGTTCGTTGAGTGCTGCTCGAATGCTATGTTGCTGTTTTGTGCGGTTGGTCGTATTTTCTATTATTCCATAGTTTGCTGCAATTGCAAGCATTTGACCATTGTTTTTCTGCTGTTTAGATGTTGAAATTTCGCTCCAAAGTGCAGCAGAATAGTTGTAGTTGATGGTATAATCTTTTAATAAATAGGGCAGAGTGCCATAATCTACATTTTCTGACTGATTTCTTGATAAATCTTTAGTCAGAAATACTTCAAAAGGGATATGTCCTAGGTCTTTGTCTGCTACAATAATCAGATTTTCCAGTTCCTTGCCTTCTAATGCGGGTTGTAGGAGTTGTTGGTAGCACCAAAATGCGCTTTGGGAATACAAGCTAAAAGCTTTTTGCTTTTTTGCGTTGATAAACTGATAATTGGTCAACACATTTCGGAGCATCTTGACTTGAGTGGAAAGACTGTCAGAATCTATCTCTAAAGGGAAAACCTCTAAGTTATCTTTGTCTATATATATGAGATAAATAGCTTGAGGGGCAACATAATATTCTATAAATGCAGTGGCTTTGGGCAACTGTTGTTGAATCTCTTGCACAGAAACTTGACTTCCTTCGTATTTCATGTGATAATACTTAGGATAATTGGATTCTATGTGCTTTCGAAAGTCACTAATTTTGATGTTTAGTTTGCTGAATTGTTTTTGGAGTTCCTTTATTTTGGCCTCTTTCCTTTCTCCAGTCAATTTCCGTTTTATAGAGGATAGTTCTCTTTGTAAGACCAATTCTTTGATGGCTAAAGAGTCAGGTAAGTCGCTCATAGCCCTAGCTCGTTGTGCTTTGGTTGCATCTGCTAGAAGGTTAGATTTGTTTTGTTCAGAATAATTAAAAATGGCTTGGTAGTGTGTGTGCTTATCCTCTTGAATCGAAAATTCCATAGCAAATTGAATGGATTTTGTAATCCAAAAACCCATTTTAGAAAGGATGCGTAGTTTGTCTTTATCTGCACCAAAATCTTTATTAAATTTCTTCGCTAATTGTAGAACCGTTTGGCTAATCAAATAGGCCTGTTTTGAACTTTCTGTTGTGTTGTCTTGGATTAAAATATCTAGGTGTTTTTTTAATGTTTTTAAACTAAAGGATAGACTAACAAAGTCTGCACTTATAATTTGTTGCTGCCAAGATTCATTCAACTCTATTGAAAGACTATCTAATTTAGCATTAGTTTCTAGAGATTTATTGTAATAATATTTAGCTTTTTTAGACTGATTGAGTTGTTTATATAAGTCTCCTACACTGTTATAAATAGAGGTTCTATTCAGAGGATTGCCTGTTACCTTAGGGGCTAAGTTTTGTAGTATATTAGTATATATAGCTTCACTTTTTTTATAATCGCCCATTTGTAGATATAATTGGGCTAAATAGCTAGCAAACTTACCCTTGTGTCCATCTTTGCCTAGAGCTTGGTTGTAGAGTTTTAGAGCTTTTTCATATAAACCTCTACTGGTATAATGAGATGCTAAACCAATCATTCTACGGTGAGTGCGAGGGTGGTTTGGAGAGTATATTTTTTTAGTGAGTTCATAGGCCTTTTCTATCATTTCTGTAGCCTTATCTAGTTTCCCAAGAGCATGATAAACACCAGATAGATTGGCATAACAAAAGGCATAGTCAGTAGATTTTTCTAGGTTCTGATAGATATCTAAGGCTTCTTTTAGTAAAGGTAAGGCAGCCTCATATTGTTCTACTTTTCTATAAAAAGCACCTAAATTGTTGAGCCCCACAGCATATTCTGGAGAAGCTTTTGAATAAACTTTTGCTCTGATTTCTAGAGATTCTTTATGTATATCTTC
>JAAEPD010000586.1 GCA_024222455.1 Aureispira sp. | reverse complement strand
TACAAAGAACTTAAAAGGATTAGACTGGGTTTCATACATAGACGAACCTCAAAGAGAAAATTTTTTTTTTTTTTTTGAGTCATGCTCAGAAAAACTTAGAGAATTAAGATTCGAGACCATTTCTACGGACGGAAAGAAAATAAAGTATACAGGATTCCCTTATAGGGATAGCGATAGAAATTTTGGTTTTTTAATTTATTTAGAAGGAGAATAAGATGGGTTCAGACAAATTTAAGATTAATACTGGCGATTTACTTAATGTTTTGAAAAACGGGCTACTTGTTGCAGTGGCAGCGTTTATTACATACATTATGAATAATCTTCACATCATTGATCTAGGGACGTACACTGCACTGGTTATTCCAATCGTAACACTTGTACTAGATACGATTGTTAAATGGGCAAAAGATAACTCAAAAGAAGAAGTAAAACCTGACTCGCCAGAAGGAGAGTAAAATGGATTTATTAATAGGTGTAGCACTACTGTGTTGGTCACTTGGTCTTTTGGTCTTTAAGCAGTTCTTTTCTGACGGTTTAACGTCACAGGCAATTCTTCAAATTGTTGTCGCTGGAATTGGAGGTTTAGTTATACTAGGCCCAAAAATCTTTAACTGGGCAATGAACTTTGAAATACCAGAAAAAGATGATGACGACGATCTAGACGAAATTGAACTTGATGACGAGCATGACTATAGTGACTTCAAGGCTTTGAACTATCTGAAAGATAGGTCACTACAGATTGGATCTCAAGAAGCATTTGACTTGGTTGTCAAGCTAAATACTTTAATATTTTCTGGCGATCACAAAGATGAGGAATCTGATGAAAAGTAAAACTTTATTAATACTTACGGTAGCTTCTGCCTGCGTTTTGTACCAGTACATTCCGGCTACATCTCAAGTCGTGGGAGACGATTCAGAAACAAGTAAGGTTTCAGAGGTATTTTCTAGTATAGGATCTAAAGAAGATAAACTTACTATTTATAAATTGTTTGCTGGCTCTGCCGAATATCTACAAAACTGCAAGTCTTTACAGGCTACTCAGCAATTTGACCCAATTCTTGGTAGAGTTCAATCTTCTTACGGTTGGGATAGAGAAAAGTATCCTGAATTTACAGATGCTGTTTCTGAGTATCTTGTGTCAGTTGGTTACGACGAACCAAAACCATTGACCACAGAAGAACAAAGAAAGAATTTCTCAAATGTCTTTCAATCATTAGCAGAGGCCACTAAGTATGAGTGAATTTCTTGGAGGTAATGACGGCTGGATTGACGACCCAAGAGCAGTAGAATCTGTGATGAACGACCTGCCTTTTCCTGTTTTCCAAGATGTATGGCAACCCATCAAGGATTCAGGAAAGGGGAAGTGCGTTCTTCTTTACGACTACATAAGACAAGCTGCTGGCGGTAAGTTTCCCGCAAGAAAACAAACCGTTGGAGACTGTGTTGCTCAGGGTGCTGCTTATGCAGTGGATGCCGTCAAGTCTGTAGATATAATATTAAATAAAGAATTTGAAGAATGGGTAGCGGAAACTGCGACAGAAGATCTTTACGCAGGAGGTCGCGTCCAAATAGGTAAAGGTAGACTTAGTGGAGATGGATCTATAGGAGCTTGGCAGGCAAGGTATGTAAACGAGTATGGAGCGTTACCAAGAGGTAAATACGGCAACGTAGATCTAACGACATACAGCGGTTCCAAAGCAAGGACTTGGGGAAGAAGAGGAAGAGGTGTTCCCCCTTCATTGCTAGAGAAAGCAAAAAAACATCCTATATTAACTGTTTCAAAAGTTACTACCTACGAAGAGGTTAGAGATTTGATTTCTAACGGCTATGCCATTACAATAGCAAGTAGTCAGGGCTTTAGCTCTAGAAGAGATAGTGAGGGGTTTGCTGCCCCTAAAGGTAGTTGGGCGCACCAGATGTCTATCCTAGCCGTAGACGATGGATATAAACGACCGGGAGTTCTTGTTCAAAACTCTTGGGGTAAATGGAATG
>JAAEPD010000585.1 GCA_024222455.1 Aureispira sp. | reverse complement strand
TTATGTAAATTTGCTGTACTATAGAACAGACAACTGCTATGAATGCCTAAAGATAAAAACACCATACTACTAAAACGGCTAAAAGCCAATGACCAACAAGCTCTAAAAACTATCTTTGACGAGCACTACCCTGCTGTATACAAAGCCATCTATAGATTGATAACAGATCAAGGTATTAGTCAAGAACTCGCTCAAAATGTATTTATACAGTTTTGGGAAAAGCGCCACAAAATCCAAATAACAGGAATTTTAGGAGGCTATCTTCGTCGTATGGGCATCAACCAAGCCTTAGAGCACCTCAGAAGAAAGAAATACGAAATACAAGAAATCTCGGAAGCCCATAGTGGACTCACCACTAGTGCAGAAGACATCTATATGGATGGAGAACTGCAAACTCAAATCAATAAGGCTGTAGACACCCTACCTGATCGATGCAAAACTATATTTGTACTAAGTCGATTTGAGCAACTATCACATAAAGAGATTGGAAAAAAGCTAGAGATCAGTCCTAAGACTGTTGAAAACCAAATTTCAATAGCTCTAAAGAGTCTAAAGAAACTTTTAAAAAATTATTTACAAAGTTTTTTATTCTTTTTCTAGCAGTCATACAACCTCGACTAACACTAACTTTCAACTCAACTAAGCATAGGGCATTCCCAAAAAAAATCAAATTATATCAAAAAGCTTTGGGGGATCGATTCTTTCGCTCCCATCTTATAAGTAGAAAGCAATTTTAAACTATGGACAACCAAAAAAATAAATATCTGAACCTCTTAGCCAAAAAGCTAAACAACAAAACTTCTGCTGAAGAGCAAAAGGAATTGGAGCAATGGGCTAACGAAAATGAGGAGAACAAAAAGTTTGTAGAAGAGACTACAAAGACTTGGAATTTGGTTGGTGATTATGTAGATGATTTACCCATAGATTCAAAATCTGCTTGGACAAATATACAATCACATATTTCTACTGCTGCTCCACAAGAAACGAAGGTAAGGAGCATATTTAAAACTTGGCAAGCTGTTGCAGCAGCATTGATTGTAGTTTCTTTGAGTGTTTGGTGGTTATATAATTCTAATAATACAGTTGAACCAATTTCGCCAGTTTTGGCAAAAGTAAGTACTGGAGTTGGAGAACAAAAAGAAGTTAAACTTCCTGATGGTTCTACAGTAATGCTTAACCAAAATTCTAGTTTGGCTTATAATAAGGAGTTCAAAAACAGACAAGTAACTTTAGAAGGAGAAGCCTTCTTTGAGGTAACGAAACAAGATGGGGCTAAATTTGAAATAAAAACAGCCAAAACTCAAACTACAGTATTAGGAACCTCTTTTAATGTTCGAGCATACAAAAGTGATAGTATTGCTGAGGTGACTGTTTTTACGGGTAAAGTTGCTTTTCAAGAGTTAGAAAAAGAAGAAAACAAAGTGTTGTTGTTGCCTAAAGATAGAGCTGTTTTCAATAAGACTAACCAACAATTGAAAAAGGATACAGTTGCACAACAAGGCAACGCTATTGCATGGAAAACACAAGAACTGATATTTGAAAACACTTCATTTATAGAAGTGATCAATATACTAGAGCGTTATTTTGATGTTTTGATAGAAGTGGAGAATGAAAACATATTAAACTGTCACTATACAGGTACTTTTAGTGATCCACAATTACAAGATATTTTAGACGCAGTACATTTTACAACTAATATAAAATCTAAAAAAGTAGGTCTATCCTATATTCTCACAGGAGAAGGATGCAAAAGTCCTGAATTTTAATCGCTTATGAACTGGAATACGATCATATTAACCCTAGCAATCTTGTTATCTTTTGGAGTATTATCAGCTCAAGAGCTAAACAACACTGCAACTGTGCAAATGCGCTTTGAAAAAGAACCTTTAGGAGATGTTCTTAACCAGATCAAGCAGCAATATGGTGTGCAATTTTCTTATGGGAATGATCATATCAATCCGAACCAATCCATATCTTTTGAGAGTGAAGGGAAAACGCTAGAAGCTACGCTTCAGCAACTATTCAAAGAGAATAACTTAGCCTATATGAAGGTGGGCAATCAATTTATGCTCAAACCTGGTATTCAAGAAACAGTTGGCCAGACAGATAGCAAAACATACAGACGACAAAAACGCCAGCAGCAAAGAAAGGAAAGAATTGAACAGCGTGATCTAAAACACCAAGAAACATTAGAACGAAAAACGTTATTTGACACTGATTTATATTCAGAGATTTCTAACAATATGGTAGGTTCTCTAGGACCAATGGAAGGAGCTGCAATAGAACCTGCTCAAGATTTTCGTGCAGATTTGGCTACCAACAATATAGATCCATTAACAGCAAACACCGTTAGACAAATATCTACAGATAGTGTAGAACCTGAAGAAGAGGACTATATACCAGAGGCACCTCAAAAGACCTTAGTCAAAAATATTGCTCAGTTTTCGGTAGTACCAATGCTAGGCACAACAGGAGGTGATTTTGATCGCTCACATAACTTTTCATTCAACTTATTTTGGGGCATCAATGGTGGTGTCAATGGATTCGAGATTGGAGGCCTTGGAAATACGATCAAACGTCATGTAAACGGTTTTCAGGTAGCAGGTCTATTTAATACTGTTGGAGGCAATGTGAAAGGAATGCAGGTTGGAGGCCTATTTAACACGACAAAAGGTGTTGTAAGTGGTGCACAAATGGCAAGTTTTTGGAATATAGGAAAAACTGTTTCGGGTGCGCAAGTTGCTGGAATCACGAATATTAGTAAAAACTTGAATGGTTTTCAGGTAGCAGGTTTGTGCAACTTTGGAGCAGATGTCAAAGGTCTTCAGGTAGCAGGTTTGTGTAACTTTGCCAATGGCCAACTTTGGGGTGGACAAATCGCTGGGCTAGGCAATATTGCTTGGGGTGGAAAGTATGCAATACAAGTAGCTGGTCTGTTCAACAAGAGTGCTAAGGCACAGTTTCAAGTAGCTGGTATATTCAATACAGCTCAAGAAGTTCAAGGATTTCAGATGAGTACCATCAACAAGGCTCATAACCTAAAAGGCTTGCAATTTGGAGTAATCAACACCGCAAAAGAAGTCTATGGTGCTCAAATTGGAGTAATCAATACAAGTAAACGTACAAGAGGCGTTATGATTGGCTTAATCAATGTAACAGATAGCTTGCAAGGGTTTCCGATTGGCTTGATCAATATTGTACGAAAAAATGGTTATAACCGTTTTGAGATAGCTGCGAGTGATGCGATGTATGTCAACACTAGCTTAAAATTTGGTCCTAAATTTATGTACCACATCGTTCAGGCAGGTTGGTCTATGAACAACAGCAACGAGCATTCTTGGGCTATTGGATTAGGATTAGGAGCTAGAATACCAATCAATGATCGTTTTCATCTGAATACAGAAATCATATCATCACATGTGAATGAAGGTGAGTTTTTCACCACAAGACTAAACTTACTCAACCAATTTAAGTTGACTTTAGATATAAAAATTTCGAAGAAAATTAGCTTCTTTTTTGGGCCTACCTATAATGCTATGGTCTCCCAAAAATATAACGAAACAACACAAACTTATGGTTCTAACATTATGCCCTACACCTTTTTTGATCAAACCAGTAGCAATACTAATCTAAAAATGTGGGTAGGTGGTACTGCTGGATTCCGTTTTTAATACAATAAAGAGCTTAGCAAAGCTCTACTAGTTTCCTTAAATTTTAGCTGGTATATACTAGACTATAGGTGCTAAAAAAAGCCTATTACTGGGAGAATTATATCAGGACTAAAGCTCTAAAGAAACTCTATTTTAATCATAATTATAACAGTCCTATACTTCTACTATTTCAACTTTAGACCTGAAATAGAACAGGACGAAGTCTGTCTAAACATAACATAAATATTAGTCTATGAGTCTAAACTTCTAAAGCATGTATTCTTTATAAAAAACACTAACCCTAGTGTTCTTATAAAACAATTCCAAACCAATATAGAACAGTACATTTTACTATTAAGCTAGCTAATAGTAATGACAGATCTATGCCTTTATTAATGCTAATTAACCCCAGAATTTCTTAACAATTAATAATTAGATCATCATGCGAATATTCATAATTATCATCATCATACTAGCTACATTTTGGAATAGTAGCACAGCTCAAGAAGGAACTCTAAAAGTAAAAGTTACCAATATAGAAAAGGCTTCAGGCACCATGCAAATAGGCTTATATAATCTAGCAAGTCAATTCCCACAGAAAGGGAAAGAATATAAAAAGGTACGTGTAAGAGTCTCTGACAAGGAAACAACTTACACCTTCAAAAACCTCCCTAAAGGAGAATATGCAGTTGCACTTTACCATGATAGTAACTCAGATGGAGAATGCAATACCAACTGGGTAGGAGTACCTACAGAAGGTTATGGTTTTTCTAACAATGTAATGCCTCTCTTGAGTGCACCATCTTTTTGGAGAACAAAGTTTTCTGTAGCTGATTTTAAGGCTATTTCTATCGCTTTACGCTAATCAATTTTCATTAAAAAATTCATAGTCCATGGGGTTTTGAACTTCATATATACTAAGCTTCATGGACTATTCTAAATATAACAATATTATGTTTTTAATCATCATCACCTTGAGCATCCTCAGTCTCAGTTTACTGTTAGGATTCTGCTACAGCTATATATTAATGTACACCAATTGGTTCAAAAATGCCAAAATCAGAAAAAAGCAGTTAGAGCCTGCCTTATCTCGTAAAGAGTTTGGGAAGCGAGTGCCTTTGATTATTTTCAATCTGGTTGCCTTGTATCTCCTGTCTATTGTTGGCCTCTATCTTGGGCAAGGATTATTTGCCATGAATGGGACAACTCTGGCAATAGCAATAGTGCATTTTGCAGTCATTCTTTTTATAGACGATTTTGCTTTTTACTGGATTCACAGAATAATGCATGAAAATAAATTCTTGCACCAAAAAATCCATAGTGTACACCACAGTACCGCTCAATCTTTTCCACTAGATTTCATCTATGCCCATCCTGTAGAATGGTTATTGGGATATGCAGGAGCTTTTCTGAGTGTGATTCTTATTGCAAGTTTTTCACCTGTCAACGTCTATGCATTTTGGGTATGGTGTGCCTTCCGTTCTATCCACGAATTGGATATACATTCTGGCGTAAAATCAAACTGGAGCAAACACATTCCGCTATTAGCTAAAGCAGAAGAACACGACAAACATCATCTAAAATCAAAAGGTAACTATGCCTCTGCTCTAACCCTCTGGGATCGAGTCTTAGGAACCAAACTTTAATAATCAGAATACTACCTATTTATTAAAATCTAACAAGCAGCTTCGCTATTACTTTTTGCGGAGATAATAGCGAAGCTATGCTCAAAAACAACCAAAATCACTATGAGAACAACAATAAATCTAATTTTAATAATTATAGTAATATCCTTTGCTCAGCCTAATCTTTGGGCACAAACACATACACAATCTATACATGGTACATTAATAGACCAAGACTCTAAAACACCACTAATAGGAGCAACTATTGGGGTAAAAAGTGGTGACAAAATATACGGAGCGACTACAGATATAGATGGCGATTTTCACATCAAAGATGTGCCTGTAGGGCGCTTGGATGTAGAAATAACCTACCTAGGATATGATCCCATTCGACTCAACAGTATTATGCTGACTTCAGGAAAAGAACTGAATCTGAATATAGAAATGCAAGAGGCTACAGAACAGGTAGAAGAAGTTGTGGTAACGGCCGACAATGGTCGTGATAAAGGCGCAGCACTCAATGAGATGGCAACGGTGAGTGCTCGCTCCTTTTCGGTAGAAGAAACAGGACGTTATGCAGGTAGTTTTGGAGACCCAAGTCGTATGGCGAGCAACTATGCTGGAGTAAGCGTAGGTGGAGGAACTTATGATATGGAAAACGAGATTGTCATTCGTGGCAACTCTCCTAGTGGTATGCTTTGGCGCATGGAAGGTATTGAGATACCAAATCCTAATCACTTTGCAAATATTGGAAGCTCTGGTGGTGCTATTAGCATGCTCAACTCCAATACGCTATCTACCTCTGATTTCTTGACAGGTGCCTTCCCTAGTGAATATGGAAATGCAACTGCTGGGGTGTTTGATCTTAATCTCCGTAATGGTAACAATCAAAAGCATGAGTTCTCTATAGGAATAGGTCTACTAGGCATAGAAGCCTCAGCAGAAGGTTATTTTAGCAAAAAATCTAAGGCTTCCTTCCTTATCAATTATCGCTACTCTACTCTAGGTTTGGTTAGAGCACTTAAGATTAGTCCAGTAGGTGATGTATTGCCAACTTATCAAGATGTTTCTTTCAAAATTAATGTGCCAACAGGTAAAGCAGGAACCTTTTCTTTGTGGGGAATTGGAGGAGATAATTTAGCCTTATTAGAACCAAAAAAGGACTCTAGCTCATGGGATAGTCAATCAGATAGTTATGGTTATGATGCTAGAGGTAGAATGGGGGTTACTGGCCTAACTCATCGTATTCTATTGTCTGAGAAGAGTTACTTAAAAACAATAGTAGCTGTATCTGCATCTCAATCTAAAGACATAAGTTACAACTTAGATCCAAGTAAAAACTATGATCAAGATGTTTCTTCTATTGATGATTTCAATAAATATACACTTCGAGCAACTACTGCATATACGCATAAGTTTAATGCTCAACATACTCTAAAGGTTGGTGCTATATTCAATCACTATTTCTTTAATTATGATGTAAGAGGAGATGATGGAGATTTGTCTGTTAGTTTCCTTAATAGTAAAGGCAATACACAGCTTTTGCAAGGTTATGCTGCATGGAAATTTCGTCCACACAATAATTGGACAATCAATGCAGGTTTACACTACAACCATTTGACCTTAAACAACAATTCTTCTATAGAGCCTCGACTCTCTGCCAAATGGCAGATGACACCTAAACACTCTGTTAGTCTTGCAGGAGGTATGCACTCTAGAATGGAAGATATTTCTTACTACTTTATAGAATACACTTCTCCTAAAGGAGAAGTAACTAGACCTAATAAAAGCTTAGAACTTCAAAAATCTGTTCATGCTGTTTTGGCTTATGATTTTGCTATTGCAACAGATTTCAATCTAAAGTTAGAAGGCTATTACCAACACTTATATGATGTTCCTGTAGAGAATGATGGAGAAAGTGTTTTGTCAAGTATTAATGCTACTTCTTTTTGGGATTTACTGAATGCAAAAGAAGGCTTGACAAGCACAGGAATTGGTAGAAATTATGGTATTGACTTGACCTTCGAAAAGTTCTTTACCAAACAATATTACTTCTTACTAACTGCCTCGGTTTTTGACTCTAAATATCAGGCTCAAAATGGCGAATGGTACAATACAAGATTCAACACCAACTATCAAATCACGCTATTGGGTGGCAAGGAGTTCAAAATTGGCAAAAAGAAAAACAACATCTTTGGGATAAACAGCAAATTCTTATTTGCAGGTGGTTCTCGCTATACTCCTGTCAATTTGGAGCAGTCTAAACTTGCAGGTTATACTATACAAGAAGTAGATAAAACATATACTGAACAAGTAGCTCCTTACTTACGTCTAGATCTAGGTTTGAGCTACAAAATCAATGCTAAAAAAGTAACACATTCTATCAGTGTAGATATTCAGAATGTAATCAACTATCAAAACATCTATTCTCAATATTACAATGCCGAAACAGAAAAGCTAGAATACTTCTATCAGGGAGGCATCTTCCCCAACTTAAACTACAAGATCAATTTCTAAGAAAGAACAATCTATTTTTAATAATTCATAAATACCACAACAATGAAAAATTTATTTTTTTTAGTTTTAGCAACAGCATTAATCACATTTTCATCATGCAAAAAGGAAGAAAATAGTGGCCCAACTATTACAGAAACTAAAGATTTGGATGCTTTTACTGGAGTATCCACACAATCTTGCATTGATGCAAACATATATTATGGAGATCAACAATCAGTAACACTTACAGGACCAGAAGACTTGCTTAAAAAAGTCAATATCTATGTAGAAAATGGACGCTTAATCATGAAAATGAAAAATGGTACTTATCTACACAATCAAAATATTGTAGCTGACATTACCATTCCTAGAATTGATTATGTGAAGGTTACAGGTTCTGGAGATGTATGGATCGATCAATTCTCTAATTTAATTGATTTAGAACTTACTATTACAGGTTCTGGAGATATTAAAACAGGTATCCTAACTCTCTCTAATGATGTAGATTCTAAAATAACAGGCTCTGGGCAAATAGAAATCCAAGGTTCTGCAGATCGCACATATATAGAAATAACAGGTTCTGGAGATTACAAAGCTTTTGGTTTGAAAGCCAACACATGCTCTGCAGAAATAACAGGCTCTGGAAATGTGGAAGCCTATGTCAATAGTGACTTAGATGTGAATATTAGTGGCAGCGGTGACGTGGATTATAAAGGTGAACCTACTATTGAGGTGAACATTAGTGGCAGTGGTGAGGTTAGTAATAAGAATTAATGGCATAAAAGTTTCAGCTATAATCAATTCTAAGCAGCTAAACCTTGTGTTTAGCTGCTTATTTTGTTTCAAACTTTCTCTATTCATGCTAAGCTTGCTAGTTCAGAAAAAAATATGTATTTTTCATGCCTTTGTATTTTCACCTCATCAGCTCAATAAATGCCCCCTATGCGTTTTTGTCTTGTTTTACTTTTATTAAGCCCGCTTTATTGGGCTAACAACTTATTTTCTCAAGATCCTGATTCTGCTTTATTAGCAGATTTAGATACTGCGCAAAGTTATACCACCCAATTTAGTATACTCAACAGTCTAAGTAAGCAAAATTTCGGCAATAACCCTCAGCGTGTATGTCAATATGCCTTAGAAGCTATAAAACTAACCTTAGAGCAGCCTCAAGATACAACTACTAAAAATAACTTGATTATAGCCTATGTTAATAATGCTATAGGTTTTCAAAGACAGTCTCAATACGACTCTGCAGTTTGGTATCTACAAAAATCTATTGATCTCTCTGAAACGCTTAAAACCTTTCCTCAATGGAAAAAGGCTATGATTCTTAACAACATAGGAGTTAACTATACTTATATGAATGGCAAACTGCTTGCTGCAGCAGAAGCACATTTGGAGGCATTAAAAATTCGCGAAGCAATCAACGATAAAAGAATTGGATCTTCTCTCAATAATTTAGGATTGGTCTATGAGAACATGGAAGATTTACCCAAAGCCTTAGATTTTTACAAACGTTCTGCTATAGAAAAGAAAAAGAGAGGTCTAAATCACCAACTACCTAATAGCCTCAATAATATCAGCCGTATTTATGAAGATTTATGGCAGATAGATAGTGCTATTTATTACCAAGAGAAAGCCTTAAAAATGGCTACGGAGCTTGGACATAAAGAAATGATTTCTAATTCCTTGGGCTCTCTTACTAGTATATATATTACTATAGGTCAACATCAAAAAGGATTGAGTTATGGTAAGGAAATGTATAAAATAAAAAAAGAACTTGGACATAAACACTTCATGATAAATGCCTTACATTGGATGACTAAGGCTAACCTAGCTTTAGGTCGAATGGATGATGCTAAAAAGCTATTGGATGAAGCCACTTTTATTGGAGTAGATTCTAGCATCCTTAGTATACACTATAATCGTTTGGCTAGTTACTACCTACATACAGAACAATATGATTCTGCAAACAAATATTTTTTGCTAAAAAATGATTTAGAAAATAGTACCCAAAAAGAGGAAATTAACAAGCAAATACGTGAACTTGAAACACAGTACGAAACCGAAAAAAAACAGCGTCAAATAGAGTTACTCAATAAAGATAACGAACTCCAAGCTGCCAAATTAGAAAGTAGTAATCGACAGTTTTGGCTGCTAAGTATAGCCGCAATATTGCTACTGGCCTTTGTAATTGCTTTAGCTATTTTATATCATTATAGGACCAAAACTAATCAACAATTAAGGGAGCTTAATGCAACTAAGGATCGCTTGTTTGCATTGATTGCTCATGATCTCAAAAACCCTCTATCTGCATTTAGATCTATCACACAATCGCTTTCTAGCAATCTTTTTAATATCCCGAAAGATGACATTTTTTATTTTTTGAATAAGCTTAATAAGTCTTCAGACCAACTCTATGGATTGCTCCAAAACCTTTTGCAATGGGCTATTAGTCAAACTGGAGATCTTAGTTTTGAGCCTAATAACATCAACCTTGAAGATAATATAAGAGAGGTAGCAAACTTACTACAACTCAACGCAGAAGAACGAAAAATAGAGCTTAACTATAATATTCCAGAAGGACTGCATGTCTATGCTGATGAAAAAATGCTAAAAACAATTATAAGAAACTTAACCTCTAACGCTATCAAATTCACCCCTCGTAGAGGACAGGTCAGCATTGAAGCTAAGCAACAACACAATGAGGTTATAATTAGCATAAAAGATACTGGAATCGGGTTGAGTAAGGAAGATCAACAGAAATTGTTCAAAACAGAGACGAACTATAATAAAATAGGCAATTCTAAAAATAAAGGTACTGGTTTAGGGTTGATTCTCTGCAAAGAACTGATAGAAAAACATGGTGGGAAAATATGGGTAGAAAGTGAGTTAGATAAGGGAAGTATTTTTAACTTTAGTATTCCTAATAAATAAACACCTCAAACGCATAGAACTATGTCAACCATCAAAATAATATTAGTAGACGATCATGAGATTGTAAGAGATGGCATTCGGGCCTTGCTCTTGGGACAACCTCAAATCAAAATTATTGGTGATGCTTGCGACTCTGAAGAGTTGTTTGAATATCTAGAAAACCAAACACCTGATATTGTTATTTTGGATATTCGTATGCCTGGCCATTCAGGTATAGAAATAGCGGGCATGCTCAAAAAAGATTTTCCTGATATAAAACCATTGATGCTTTCTGCTGAAACAGATGAACAAAGTATTCATCAAGCTATAGAAAATGGAGCTAAAGGTTTTTTGCCTAAAGATTGTTCTAAATCTGAATTGATAGAGGCTATAAATACAATAGCTAAAGGACGAAATTATTTTGGTCAGAATATTCTATCTACTGTTTTTAAAGGCTTTGTAGATGGTGTTCAGAATCCTCAAAAAACTAACACAGCTCTTGATGCCCTAAGTGAACGAGAGTTGGAAGTAATCAAACACCTAAGTGATGGTATGAGCTATAAGGAAATTGCCAAAGAGCTGTTTATCTCTCCTCGTACTGTAGAAAGTCACAAAAAAAGCATATTTGAGAAACTAGAGCTGAGCAATAATGCTCAATTGATTAAATTTGCAATTAAGCATAAGATTGTAGAGTTATAAGATAGTTAGAGCAAGCTTTTTCAATTCCTTGCTCTAATTATTTTAATAACCTACTTCATCACCAACAAAGTTGCTTTCAGAAAATCATCGATATCGCCATCCAATACTTTTTTGATATTGTGTACCTGATGATTAGAACGGTGGTCTTTGATACGTTTATCATCCAAAACATAACTCCGAATTTGAGAACCCCATTCTATCTTCATTTTGCCAGATTCTATCTTATCCCTAGCAGCATTTCGTTTTTCTATTTCTACCTTATACAGCTCTGATTTAAGCATCTGCATTGCTCTATCCCTATTCATGTGTTGCGAACGTTCTTCTTGGCATTCGACCACAATCTTAGAAGGCAGATGTCGCAAACGTACAGCAGACTCTGTCTTATTGACATGTTGCCCTCCTGCGCCACTAGCCCTGAAGGTATCCCACTCAATATCTGCAGGATTGACTTCTACCTCTATACGATCATCAATCATAGGATAGACATAAACAGAGGCAAAAGAGGTTTGTCGCTTACTTTGAGCATTAAAAGGGCTAGGTCTCACCATACGATGCACTCCATTCTCACCCTTGAGTAAACCATAAACATAGTCACCCGAAATTTCGAGAGTTACAGCTCTAATACCTGCTACACTATCATCCAATCTAGAGAGTTCTTTAATTTTGTGACCGCTTTTTTCAGCCCACATGATATACATGCGCATCAGCATTTCGGCCCAATCACAGGCATCAGTACCTCCTGCTCCAGAATTTATCTTGAGCATACAGTTCATGGAGTCTTCTGGTTCATTGAGTGTAGAGGCCAGCTCTAACTCAGCCAAAGATTCTTGTGCATTGGTGTATTGTGCATCCACTTCATCCATAGAAACCTCCCCTACTTCATAAAACTCATGAAGTACTTCTAGGTCATCTACTATGTCTTTGGTCTTATTGTATTTCTTAATCCAGTATTCTTTTTCAGAAATGCTACGCATGATTTGTTCAGCACGCTTGGCATCAGTCCAAAAATTGGGATCATAGGTATGTTTTTTTTCTTCTTCGACTTGCATTATTTTGTTAGCGACGTCAAAGATACCCCCTTAATAATTCCAACTGGTTTTGTAGTTCTTTTAATTGTTCGATTGTCATTTTTAGTCAATTTTTTATAATTTTAACCAATATTTCTAAGAGTTAGTTACTTTTCTTGCCTTTTTTTCGTCTTTATAAGACATGAAGTAATCATTTTATAGTAGCTCTATAGCATTATTGGCACTAATATTAGTAGTTAAATAGTTATCAATAAGAGTTTTAAGTTACAATAAACAAACCCAAATCACCTATGTATTCAAAGCTATTTTTTATAGCCATTAGCCTATTTGCTTTCAGTATTTCTGGATGGGGCCAAAAAGGTAAAAAGTTTAAGTTGTTATCTTCTAGTACCGTTTACTTTAATTCTGGAAAAGCGATCATCTCCCCAAAGTTTAAAATAGATTTACAAAATGCAGCCAAAATAGTTCAACAAAATGAGGATGCCTTAATTTTCATACACTCTCATACCGATTCGGTGGGATCTTTTAGATCTAATGAAATATTAGCTGCTCAACGTGCTCAAGTTGTCTATGATTATCTAGAAAGTATAAATGTTGATACTGCACAAATAGATATTCGTGCTTATGGCGAATATATTCCTCTAGGAGACAATGGCACAGTCAAGGGACGAGCTCAAAATCGAAGAGTTAGTTTGCAAGTAGTCATCCCTTATATTCCTAAAGTAAAAAAGAAAATCCATTGTACCCTAAAAGGTCTTGTGAAAGATGCTAAAACGGGCACCCCCTTGGATGCACGATTGTTGTGTATCTATTTAGGTGGTGGAATGGACACCTTATTTACAGATAAAAATGGGACATTTGATTTAGAACTAGACAGAGAGGCTCGTGTAGAAGTCCGAGTCTATGCAAAAGGTTATTTCTTTGTATCTAAATTAGCCGATTTGCAAGACAGCACTACTCAAGAGCTTAGTTTCTCTCTAGAGCCTGCCCTTTTAGGCGAAAAAATGGCTTTGAGTAACTTATACTTCCATTCAGGGTCGCCTGCTTTATTGCCAGCATCTGATAAATCATTGGAAGGACTCTTAGCTTTTATGCAATACAATAACACACTAAAAATAGAAATTGGGGGCCATATCAATAAACCCAACAGGGCTCCTGTAGCCAAAGAAAGCTCTTCTTTTATACTCTCTGAGTCAAGAGCAGAAGCAGTTTATAAATACCTAATCATCAATGGTATTGATGGAGAACGATTATCTTATAAGGGTTATGGCAATTCAGAGATGCTTTACCCTAGAGCATCTACTACAGTACAGCAACAAATGAACCGTCGTGTAGAGTTGAAAATTATAGAATAAATATAACGCAATCAATTAGATATAAAGTATATATGGAAAATACAACACCCCCGCAACCAAGTCCTATCCCAGAAAGCCCAATAGACTCTTCTTCTGGCAGTAAAAAAGGACCTATAGCTATTATAGCTATTGTCGTTTTGCTTATTATAGCAGGTTTAGGTTATCTGTATGTGAGCAGTAACAATGCAAAATTTGAAGCTCAAATTCTCACTTTAGAACAGGCTAAAACACAGTCTGACAGTACTTATCAAGAGCTCAAAAAAGAATTAGCTAACTACAAAAAAGATAATCAAGCACTATATGCTCAAGTAGCTCAACGTGAAACAGAGCTTGAAAAGAAGTATAGCAAAATACAACGCTTGATAAGTCAAGCTAAGCGAGATAAAAGTGCTAAAAAGGAGATAGATGCAAAACTAAAAGCCTTGACAGCAGAAGTAGAGTCCTTGCGAGAATTAGCTCAACAACAATCAAGTGATTTAGCCGAACTTGAAAAAGAGAACAAACGTCTACAAGCCGAAAAAGATGAACTGGCAGAACAATACAAAAAGGAGCAAGAAAATAATGAAGAATTGAAAAATCAGACAGAAAAGCTTGAAGATACTAATAAAGCACTGAATGATAAGATTGATGTAGCCTCTGTACTTCAAACAGCTAATGTAACAGCCAAAGCGCTCAAATTGCGTAGCAATGGAGATGCTAAACAGGTCCAAATAGCTAACCGTGCAGAGTTTCTAGAGGCTTGTTTTGAGATTGCTAAAAATGAAGTGGTAGAAGCTGGTCCAAATCGTTTTTATCTACGTATTGTAGACCCTACAGGTACTGCGATTATAGATAAGGCAGGTGGTTCTGGATCTTTTCCTTTAGCCGATAATGGTCAAGCTGTTTATTATACTACAGAAAAAGCAATAAACTATGATCCTGGTATTTTTTCCTTGTGTATTCGTTGGAAAAAAACACCTGATTTTCAGCTAGTTTCTGGTAAATATAGAATGGAGTTGTATAACAAAGGTTACCAAGTTGGTCGTACAGATTTGACTCTTAAGTAATAACTTTGACCTTCATTTTTTACTTCATGGATAATTTTTTTTGGATATATCTTTAATGTTAACTAACTAGCCCTGAAACGACCTTGACTACAATAGAATCTAATGTACAAAAACATATTGCAGAACTTTTTTGTAAAGAAGATGCTTCTAAGCTCTTTTTTCACAGCTATAACCACACTGTAGAGGTTGTAGATACTGTAAAAAAAATGGCTTTAGCTGAGCCTCTTAATCCTGTAGATACAGAGATTCTAGTGCTTTCTGCATGGTTCCATGATGTTGGTTACCTTTATACATATCATGAACATGAAGCTAAAAGTATAGAGCTTGCCCAAGATTATTTCAAGGCTATAAATTATCCTGTAGAGCAATTAGAAAAAATTGTAGGCTGTATTGCCGCTACTAAACTGTCAGAAAGACCGACTACCCTACTGGAATCAATGCTCAAAGATGCAGATTTAGGTTTTGGTGTCACCTCTAATTTTTTCAAGAGAGGACCTTTACTCCGCCTAGAATGGGAAAAACAGCTTGGCAAAACCTATAAAAAAATAGAGTGGGAAAAGCTTCAGTTCAAATTCTTATCCAATGTCCAGTTTCACTCTACCTATGCTCATATCAATTTCAGGCCAATTGTGTCCGCAAATTTGCTTAAGCAAAAAGATATTCTAAAAAAAGCTAAAAAGAAACAATCCCCAACAGCTCCTACAATAAAAGAAACTATCTCTAATTATGAAAGTATAGAGAGCAACGACAGCCCAACCAGAGGTGTTCAATCGTTTTTTAGAACAGTCTACCGAAATCAGATCAACCTTAGTTCTATTGCTGATAGCAAAGCAAATATGGTCATTAGTATCAACTCTATTGTCATTACGCTTATCGTTGCTGTATTCTCTTTGGGTAGCGATTCTTTTGTAGAACTGCGTGCTTCTGATTATTTAGTCCCAATTGTATTTTTTGTAGTAACTTCCTTAAGTTCGCTAATTTTGGCAGTATTTTCGGTGATGCCTTCTATAACAAAACACAATAAAGGATTCCCTAACAGCGTTGCACAAGAAGAGCTAAAAAAGAATATTGGATTTTTTGGAAACTTTGCTAAACTCCCTCTTGATGTTTATGAAGAAACAATGCAAGAGGTGCTTAATGATGGAGAGTTGCTTTATGGAAATATGGTGCGTGATATTTACCACCTAGGAAAAGTTCTAGATACAAAATATAGTCTATTAAGATATTCTTACGCAATTTTCTTAATTGGTTTTATATTATGTGTTTTATTATTTTTAATTATTTCTTTCATTTAATCTAATTAAGATTTTGTGGTCTAGTTCTAATTAAGGATTTTTATAAAAATTTAACAGCCAAAACTTAAACTAACTCAAGCTGCTAATAGTTTACCTTTAGTGGGATTTGAACTGTGCATAAAGTAATAGAAATGCTTAGGTTAGTTTTCAATGAAAAGTATTATTGTTATGATAAAAAAGATACTCGGGTTATCTGTTTTTTGGAGTATAGCTGTTGTATATATAGCTCAAGGTCAAACAAAAAAGAAACCTGTTAAGCCTATTTGTATAGATATGTTTGTCGCTTCTTCTCAAAAAGCATTCAAATCTAGAAAAGTAGAGCGCTATAGCATGTGGGAGCGTATTGAAAACAATTGTGCTTTCAATACTGCAGAGATTCCTACAGAACTAACATCAGCATTTGAGGGAGTAAGCAAGCGCTCCCAAAGTCATATGTATAGTTTGGTAAAAGGGAATGTCAAAATTTCTAACCAAATTATAGCTCCTACCGAACGACAGTTTTTCCAAAGTGAGTTCCTTAGCTCAGGAAGTAGATCTAAGACTTTTGGCTGCCTAACAGGAATGTCTTATAAAGAAGAAAGTTTTATACTTTCTAATGTTAATTATTTTAAGATAATAATTGAAAATATAGAGTATATACAAGATGAACTTCAGTATAAATATCATGTAGGTCCACGTTCTTATAGTTGCAAAATCATTAAAAAACCATCGGATATAGATTCTGTAATGAACAACCCTTTGGAAATAGGTTGGTTGTTAAGTATAGCAGGAGGACATACTCTAGGAAACTTTCTATTCATAGAACAGGCACAATACAGAACTAACGAGTATCGAAATACTGTAATGGGAAATATTGATATTTTGAAAGGGGCGAAACCTCTACGACTCAAGACTAAAGAGTACTTAAAAGTCCCTATCTTCTCCATTAGCTTTGGCAACTTTTTCCAAGATGGTATCTGTGGTAAGGTTGCTCAGTTTTCACTATCGGAGGAAGATGCATTCAAACGTCAAGATAATATTGGTGAAGATTTTTCTGACTTGGGTAAAGCTGTAGTAGAACGTTTACTAACTAGAAAAGGTGGTCGCAGAATACTTGTAGATGTAGGAGGAATTAGTCTAAAAGCAAGAGAATGGTACTATAAACATATCAGAGATCGTCGTTTTGAAAAAGATACAATTCCTATTTTAGCTACCAATGTAGGGATCAGTGGTTTGAGCAAAAAAGATAAAAACTATAGCAATGAAGATGCTAAGCTTAAGAATTCTAATGCCATGCTCAATCACCGTCATGCTAACCTTTGTAAGGAAGATGTATTAGAGGTGCTAAGATCAAACGGCCTTATTGGAATATCTTTGGAGCGTGATAAACTGATGGGAAAATCGTTTCAAACTCGTTATAATGCTACAGTGGCGGGTTCTGCCAACAGAAGAAGAGTTGCGGTAGATGCTATTGTCTCTAATGTTTGTAAGATCATTAAGAACTGTTATTCTATAGAAGCTTGGGATATTATCAGTATTGGGTCTCAGTTTGATACTCATGCTCGACACTTAGAAATGTACAACCAATCTTCTGATATGTACCAGCTATATAAAGATTTGTTGTTGTATTTCCGCAATCCTAGAGATATAGAAGGTACCTTTGATGCTAAAGATATTAAGGATTTGATGTATGATTATACTCCACAGGAAATTGTAGACAAAATCATGTATAAAAATGCACTTAGCTTTGTCAAAAAACACTTGCCTAAAATAAAATAAATATATTTTTCTATAAAAATAAAAAAAAGGCTGTTCATGAAACATTGAACAGCCTTTTTCATTTAATTGATTATCAGTTAAATATTTACTAATACTGGAACCTTAAACATTATTTATTGTTACTATTATAAAATAACAAACGTCTATATACACATGGGTCACTTGTTTAATTCCCCAAAATGGCGTACTTTTGCAAGATGCCTACCTACGCATTAATTAGAAAACATGAGAAGTCCATTTTTTAAATTTAATTTCGCTTTATGAGACAACTAAAGATAACTAAATCCATTACCAACCGTGAAAGCCAATCACTAGAAAAATATCTTCAAGAAATTGGGAAGGTCGACCTATTGACTCCCGAAGAAGAAGTAGATCTAGCAAAACGCATAAAACAGGGTGACCAAGTGGCTTTAGAGAAACTAACCAAAGCTAACTTACGTTTTGTGGTGTCTGTAGCTAAGCAATACCAAAACCAAGGCCTTTCTTTGAGTGATTTGATCAACGAAGGAAATCTGGGTTTAATAAAGGCTGCTCAACGTTTTGATGAAACTAGAGGTTTTAAATTTATTTCTTATGCTGTATGGTGGATTCGTCAATCTATTTTGCAAGCATTGGCTGAGCAATCACGTATTGTTCGTTTGCCTCTTAACAAGGTAGGTTCTCTAAACAAGATTAACAAAGCATTCTCTAAATTAGAGCAAGAATACGAAAGAGAGCCATCTGCTGATGAGCTTGCTGAAATGCTCGAGATTGCAGCAGATGAGGTAGAAACTACGCTTGGAGTAGCAGCAAGACACGTGTCCATGGATGCTCCCTTTGTAGAAGGTGAAGACAACTCCTTACTAGATGTATTAGAAAACAAAAATACACCTCATACCGATTCACAATTAGAATACTTAGAGTCTTTGCGCAACGAAATTGAGCGTTCTCTATGTTCTTTGACTGATCGTCAGCGTGATGTTATCAAACTTTACTTTGGTATTGGTTATGAGCACCCAATGTCTTTAGAAGATATTGGCGAAAAATTTGGTTTGACACGTGAGCGTGTTCGTCAAATCAAGGACAAAGCAATCAATAAATTACGTACATCTTCTTCTAAGAGTAAGTTATTAAAAGCTTATTTGGGTAGATAGATCTTAGTAATTTTTCTAGTATAAAAAATGCGTCAATCTCCATATGAGATTGACGCATTTTTATTTATTGTAATGTGCGGTTATGAATCTTACTTCTCCATCAACACATAAAGATTTTCTAAAATCTTAGTTACATTATTATCATTAGGATGTCTTTTAGCATAACGCTCATAGTAGCTTACTGCTTTCTTTAGCGCATCATTGTTTGTTGTTTCTATATTATACTTACGCAAGTACAACATTCCTAAAGCAGATAATGCTAAATCATGATTAGGATCTAGTTTGACAACCTGCTCAAACAGCTCTTGTGAACGATTCTTATTCTCTTGCAGATACAACTCACCTAAATCAGCTAAAACTACCACATTATTGGGAGATAACCCTTTAGCCTTGCTCAACTTGCGAATAGCCTCATCATTGTTATTCAATTTCTTATAGATAGAAGCTGACATAATCAATAAATCTACATTTTCTGGAAAACTCTGCATGCCTTTATCTATTACATCCAAAGAGTTTTTATACTGCTTTTGTTTCTTTGCAATGTTTCCATAAGCCAAATAAACAGCAGCATCTAACTTAGTATATTTTATAGTTTCTAAGCCAGTCAAAGCTCTTTTATACACAGCTAAATCTTTTTTGCCAATAGCAGCTTCTATTAGTTTAAGATAAGCTTCTGGGTTTTTAGGCTCTATTTCTGAAGCTTTTGTAAAATGTTGAATAGCTTGTCCATAATCTTTTTTTGCCAATACAGCTTTGCCCTGCTCATAAGTCTTCTGAAATTCAGTTTCTTGAGCAAAAGATACTGTTGTTACAAAACTACTTAACAAAAATAGGCACAATATAGTACGCATCATGAATTTGGGATTTGGTGTTGAAAAAATTGAGTACAAAAATACAAATTTGTACCTATATCCCCAACTAAAAAATATTAAAAGTAGATAAACTACTGATTTTGAACTCTCCTTATTCTTGTCTTGTATATGTCAAGACCTGAAGATCTATAAGATTTAGTGTGTTTTTATTAACAATATTGAATGGCATATAAATAGGTGGTCCTTCTTTTGGGCTCAGCATCAAAAAATCGCCATCAGCATCAACTTCCCACCTAAAAGTCTTATCTAATATATCATTTTCAAACATTTCTACTCCACCTTTCGCATCAAATACAAGTAATCCATTAGTTTCATTCTTCCACTTTCCAACTAAGCTTTTTTCTAACTTTTGGCCATCCTTCCCTTTTATCAGTTTTTCGAAAACAAAGACATGTCCCCTTTTAGAAGTCAGACTAATCGTTTTTTTGTCTTTTAGAGCTAATTGCATAAGTTCATCTCCACTTCGATTATCGCTCAAGGTCAACTCTTTATTATCTTCACTAAGTGACCACTTCCCCTTTTGGAGTTCCCCTGCCTCCACCTTTTCCAAAATACCATCAGCCTTCAATTTCATTTTGAACTGATAACCTCCTGTTTCAGCAGAATGATCTATCCCATTTAATGATTTTAATTGCCAACGACCAACTAACAAAGTATTCAGAGCCGTTTTATCCAATGTCAGCTCCTTTTCTCTACTCAGTTCAAATGTTTCACTACCATTTGAAAAGTTAGCTCGCTTAGAATTTTCCCATGTTACTTTGTAGGCGGATGCTTTTGTAGCATCTCTTCCAAAGTCTTTGCCTAAAATCACAAATACATTCAAGTCCTCATCATAAATCCATCGTTCTTCAAATTCTCGTTCGCCAATTGTCATTTTCAGCGCCCCCTCCTTTGTCAAAGTCATTGCCTTTGCCATAAAAGGACTACCCCCCACTATATTCCAAGTCCCCACAAGTTTCAGTTTAGGATTACAACTAGATAAAAATCCTAAAATTAAAAACAATCCTCCGATCCTATGTTTCATCTTTATTTATTGTTGTCTTTCTAATACAATTGTTTTAAAATTATCTTTAATCTTAAACGACTTTTTGCTAATAGACTCAATAGGGAACTGCTCCTCTCCATTCGAATCCACTAGTATAAGGTATTTCCCATCGCCACTAATGCTCCATTTTCCAGTCCTTTCTACTTGTCCATTTTCAAATGTCTTAACAGTTCCATTTGCATTAAGAGACATCACTACGCCTCCCTTCTCTATAGACTCGTCACCAACCTTTATCACAGCCCACTCTCCTATCAATTTACGTTCTATTTTCAGGTTTGTTTTTCGGCTAGGTGCCTTGGCTATCATCTCAAAAGAATAAGTATTGTGTTTGTCTGTAAGATCTAATCCTTTTTTGCTCATCAACAAAATAGACATTGTTTCTGTCTGTCCTCCACCTGATAAGGTTATGTGTTTAGCATCATCACTTAAAGACCAATTCCCAATACGTTTTCGATCATTCTCTACTTCTTCTACAGTTCCATTAGCAAACAAGGTTATTGTCAAATCTATCTCCTCTCCTTCCAGTTTTTTACCATCTACTGCACTAATTTCCCATTTCCCAACCAATCTTTTATATACATCATGATAAGTTAATGATTTCACTTTCAGCAATCGAACCAACTCAAACTGTTCCTTTTCGCCTAGCAAACTCAAATGAATAGGGTCTATTACATTCACCTTCAAAGCATCGACTTTTCTACCATTTTCTTCAGATATAATCAAAGCCTTTTCGCTTTTGTCATATATCCAATTTCGCAGTATAGTACTTTTAGTCGTTCTCAGTTCTAGTATTCCATCTTTCTGAATAACCATTTCGGCATTCTTCATTCCTTCTGGCTGCACCACCTTCCAACTACCAATAAGTTTCTTCTTTGTTCCACATCCTATACTCAAAACAGTAATAAGTAGTCCAAATATTATTATCTTATAATTCATAATTCCTATAAGTTTATTAAACTTTTTTACAATATACTCAATTACTAGACTCTATAGAACAATAATAGTCACTAACCTTAAGCTATGAGCATCAAAAATATAAAACAACGCAACAAGGAACTCAACATCCTTAATACCATAGCCCAAACACTCAATAAAACAACTGTATTGCAAAGTGCCCTTAATCAGACCTTAGAGCTTACTGCTCAACATTTAGAGTTAGATACAGGCTGGATCTGGATGCTCCCAACAGACACTAAGACTCCTTATCTAGCAGCTTCGTTTAATCTGCCTAATATTTTTATGGAGCAGCCTAGTTTATTGCAAGGCAATTGCTATTGTATAGACGTTTACTTTTCTCAAAAGATCAAAAAAGCAAAAGCAATCAATATCAATGAAATTACTTGTACTCGACTAAAAGATTTGAATAAAAGCAGTAGCCAATTACGCTATCATGCAAGTGTTCCTCTACAACATCAAGAACAGGTTTTTGGCATTTTTAATGTCGTTAGCCCCAAACTTCAACGTCTAAACAACCAACAGTTGCAACTCTTATACACCATTGCCGATATGCTCAGTGTGGCTATACATAGAGCACAGCTCTTTGAACAAAGCAAACAGCTCGGAATAGTTGAAGAGCGTAATCGTTTAGCTAGAGAAATCCATGACACTGTTGCACAGGGACTTAGTGCTATTATACTAAAACTAGAAACACTAGATTTGCTTTTGCCCAAAACTAATACAAAGGAACAAATGCAAAAAATCCTTAACGCAACAACAACCTTAGCAAAAAGCAACTTAACAGAAATTCGCAACTCTGTTTTAGATTTACGGACTACAGTTCTCCAAGAAAACATGTTGCCCACTGCTCTAAAACTACTTTTAGCCCCGTCTAACTTGGACAACCATTTTTCTATTTTGGGAGAATATAAACCACTATCTAAACGTCTAGAAATGGGTGTCTATCGCATAGCTCAAGAGGCTAT
Organism: Aureispira sp.; assembly: GCA_024222455.1. GTDB lineage: Bacteria > Bacteroidota > Bacteroidia > Chitinophagales > Saprospiraceae > JAAEPD01. The sequence goes on along the minus strand of JAAEPD010000585.1, from coordinate 16,213 downwards.
TAACAATAGCTTGCAACATGCTCAAGCTACACAGCTCCATTTAGAATTAAAATACAGCCCTACTCAACTACTCTTATCTATAAAAGACAATGGAATAGGTAATGTGCAGATGGATATAAGCAACCAAACACATTTTGGATTAATAGGAATGCAAGAACGAGCAAAACTCCTTGGAGGTTCTTTTACAATTTCTAGCTTAAAGGATAAGGGTACAACTATCCAGATAATTATTCCCCTTTTAGACTAGAATCTCTTAAATTTGGGTTTATCTTATAGGTTTATAAAAGACCACAAACTAATCAATCATTTAACTCCCATCAAAAAACTTATGAAACTCATCACTATAGTTGGGCTTTACATTCTTTTATTTAGCCTATCAGCTTGCCAAAACACTAAATCAGGCACATCTACTTCTGACTCTAAACAATTAAATACTGAACAAGTTGAAGGCAACTGGTTTGTAGTTAGCATGGATTCTGGGCTAGAAAAATATGATTTTGAGAATTATCTTGATATTAACTTACTTAAGAAAAAATTCAACCTAAATCTAAAAGCTAATACTTGTGGTGGCAAGTATTCTATCCTCAACAATCAAATTAAGGTAGAAAGAGGTATAAAATGTACCGAAAAATGCTGTGATACTCCAGAAGGGCTACTTTTTAGTCAAGTACTTGTAGGGACTTGGGACTGTAAACTAGACGAAAACTGGATGATTTGGACTATTGAAGACAAAAACAAGGAAATCAAATTCATACGTCAAACGGATAAACAACTCTCTGTAACAGAATGGGAAATTACTCGGATGGTTTCTAAGGAAAAAGGAGAAATGGAACACCTTTTTGAAGGAGAACATTACAAAATTCTCTTTTCCAACCAAAACTCAGTTAGAGTACAACTCAAAGCAAATCATTGTGTAGCAAGTTTCACCCAAAAAGGCGATAAATTATCTTTCTTTGACTATATCGGCTGCTCCAAAGCTTGTTGTGATACAAAAGAAGCCAACCAACTCAAAGACTATTTTACCAATCAAACCCTTAAATTCAATATTAGTGGTAATCAGCTAACTTTGAGTAACGAAAATGTAGAGCTAGAGTTCTCAAGAGTTCTTAAATAGCAGGAAACAATAGTCCCCCCAACTTATGAATATACAATACATAGTCTATTTAACCATTCTCTCAATTAGTTTAGCGGCCTGTCACCAAACTAAACCTATAACGCCTACAGACAAGGTTGAGTTGGTAGAACCTGCTATAGATTCAACAGAAAAAGAGGTACCTGTCCAAAAAATAACAGCTGCAATATTAGAAGGTAAATGGCTAATAACTGGCATAAATCTGGGGCTAAACAATGGATTTGGAGACAACGATTACGATTTTGGGGAATTTGATGTATTTGACATGAATACTGGCAATATTAGTTTGCAACTAGATAACAATACTTGCAAGGGTTCATACACTATCATAGATAACCAGATCAATATAGAAAAAGGTATATTATGTACAAAAGAATGCTGTGACTCTACTGAAATAAAAAACTACTCCGCCTTACTTCCCAATAAGTGGGATTGCTCTATCGTAGGTAATCATATGACTTGGACTATAAAAAATAGCACTAAAAAAATCAGCTTTACAAGGCATGCAGATCCTCAACTATCTCAAACAAAATGGCGTGCAATTCGCATGTCTGAGCGAGATAGTACAGACTATATTTTTGAGGAGGAGGATAATTTCCACCTCCATTTCCTTAATCAAAATGTTATTAGGCTACAATTAGGTAAACATGGATGTTTCAATCATTTTATACAAAAAGAGACTCAATTATCTTTCAATGATGAATTTGAAGCTTACAGTAGAAGCTGTTGCCCAAGAACTAAACCTTATACACTTAGATATTATTTTACAACAGAAAGATTAGAGTTCAAAGTAGATGGTGATCAGCTAATTTTGAGTAATGCCAATGTGGAATTAGAGTTTGCTAGAGACACTGAATAAATAGCCTATCAAAGCACAACTATCCTCGCAATAATTCACCTTTTAGTCTAGAATCTATTAGATTTGTTCTTATTAATTTAATTATATCTATAGATCATGAAGCTACACTATTTGACCTTTTGGAGTTTACTAGTAATAGGATTGGGGAGCTGTACCAACAGCAGCAAAACACCTACTGATAACAAAACACCAAAACCTCTGCAGGTCCTCGAAAAAATAGATGGGCAATGGATGGTTACCCAAATTAATGATGGAGAAAAGGAGTATCAACTCAAAAAAGCTTACCCTCTCAATTTAGAAGAGAATAAACTTAGCCTAAGCTTAGATGTCAATAATTGTGGAGGTGGATATACCATTCTTCCTAAACATCAAATAGAGGTGACAAAAAACATCTTTTGCACTGAAAAATGTTGTGATGACAAAGCAGCTCAACGCATTAGCCAAATCATTGGTGATACATGGACATACACCCTTGATGGGGAACTTATGACTTGGACTAAAGACAAAAAAATAATTCAGCTTAAGCGACATAATGCATCTGACCTTTCTGGTACAAGTTGGAGAGCAGTTCGGATGCAACCTAAAGAAGAAGGAGCTGATCATCTATTCAAAAAACCTTACATTCTTAGTTTCTCTAAAGAGAATATTATTATCAAATTGGATGTAAATGAGTGTAATACAAGCTATATCAAAAACAAGGGAGATCAATTAGAGTTTGCTAAAAGTATGGGCTGCACGCGTGCTTGTTGCGACAGTGACCTTGCCAAACAATTAGCAGCTTATCTTTCTGGAACATTAGATTTCAAGGTCAAAGGAGATCAACTAATCCTAGGTAATACTGCTGTAGAATTAGAGTTTGCTAGATACAAAAAAGGAGGAGAATAAGTCTTTACTCAAAAAAAATATATCCTCAATTTTGTAGGAGAAGATTCTATTCATATTAGAACAGAAGATGAGACTTGTAGTATTCATTGCATCCCAACTAATCGAGGATTTTAATTAACCAAATCATCTAACTGCACAAACTGTTTTGATGATCAATTAGCACAAAAACTAGTTGATCTAATCATTGATAAATCAAAAATAAATCAAACTAGCTATCGCTTACTTATCAGGAATAAAGATGTAGATATATTTTTTGTAGAAAATGATTAAAGACTTCTCTAAAAAATCTTTTGGGGGTTGAGTATGTTATTAGGGTCAAAAACATTCTTAATAGCAGACATTAACCCCAATTCTACTTCTCCAAATACAATAGGCATATAAGGACGCTGTACCCAACCAATTCCATGCTCACCAGATATAGTTCCACCTAGAGATTTAACCAACTCAAAAATTTCGGTAATTGCCTTAGGCAATTCCTCATTCCACTGCTGTTCTGTCAACTCTCCTTTTACGATATTCACATGTAAGTTACCATCACCTGCATGACCATAACAAACTGATTCAAAACCATAGTTTTGCCCAATCATTTTGACTCCTTTTAACAACTTAGGCAGTTCTGCACGTGGTACTACAGTATCTTCCTCCTTATAGATTGTTCCTTTTTTCACAGCTCGCCCTACACATTTTCTCAAGCGCCAAAGTTCTCTTTTTTGAGCATCATTATCAGCAAACAAAATCTCCTCTGCTCCAAACCCTTCTACTACCTTTGCAATCTGTTCACAATCTTCATACAAGCTTTCTATATAATACCCATCTACTTCTAGCAATAGGTGCGCTTGTACCTCATCAGGGATCATCATTTTCATGTCGCCTAAATAGACTAAAGCATACTCAATAGCTCTTCGCTCCATAAACTCTAAACAAGAAGGTGTAATACCAGCCCTAAAAATAGCCGAAACAGCTGCACAGGCACTTTCTGGTGACTCAAAAGGGATTAATAGAAGTAAACTTTGACTAGGTTGTGGTATTAATTTAAGAACAGCCTTGGTCACTATGCCCAAAGTGCCTTCGCTCCCTACCATTAGTTGTGTAAGATTGTAGCCTGTAGAATTTTTGAGTGTATTAGCACCAGTCCAAATCACTTCGCCATTAGGCAATACGACTTCCAAGTTGAGTACATAATCCTTGACGACTCCGTATTTCACGGCATGAGGGCCACCCGAATTGGTATTAATATTACCTCCTATATAACAAGTTCCTTTACTAGCAGGATCGGGAGGATAGTATAGTCCTTTTTCTTTTACTGCATTTTGCAAAACTTCTGTAATTACAGCCGTTTCGGTAGTTATCTGTAGATTTTGTTCATCTATATTCAGTATCTTATTGAAACGCTCCATAGACAACAAAATGCCCCCACAAACAGGCAAAGCACCACCAGCTAAACCAGTACCCGCTCCTCTAGGGGTCACAGGTATTTTTTGTTGATTGCACAAACGCATAATTTTGCTCACTTCTCCTACAGTATTGGGTATAACAACTACCTCTGGCAAAAAGACAAAATCTTCGGTTTCATCATGACCATAAGCCTTGAGAATATCTTTGGTAGTTTGCACATTGGTCTGCCCTACTATTGCACCAAGCTCTTCTATTATTTTAGTATCTATCTTTGAATACATTTTATTTTTCATTTCTTTGAAAAATGCAAAACAGTCTATAACCATTCTTCCTTACAAGAATTAGTATAATAAAAAGAAGGAGCTAATCAATGATTAGCTCCTTCCAAAAATTCTATTATATCTTACTACTTGGTAATATCTGCTTCTAATTCATAAATAATGAGATCATCTTTAATATTACCATAGATTTCTATTCCTGAGTTGTACCCTTCTTGGATCTCAGCCATTCCAGAATCAAAAGTAAACTTAATTGTTGCTTTTTCTCCTGGCTTAACAGCACCTCTAGGATAATCCGTTACTTGAGTACAAGTACATGCACCTTGTATGTGCAATATTGAAAAATCATGTTTGCCTGTATTCGTGAAAGTGATTGTATAATCCTTTTTATCACCAAACTTCATAGTCCCTAGCTTCATCACACCTTTAGGTTCAAAAGCTAGTTCAGTAACAGGCGGTTTTTTAGGTGTATTGGTATTAACCGTTACACTATTCGTTACTGTTTTTTTTTTGTATCAGTAGTTGCTACATTAGCAGGCTCAGAAGACTCAGTTGCTCCTACAGTACCTTCCAAAATTTTGAACTCTACACGACGGTTAAGCTGACGTCCTTTAGGATCATCTACACCTTCTGGGCTTGCATTAGGTGCTGCTGGTTGGTCTTCTCCAAAACCTTTAGGCACTAAACGACTCTTATCAACACCTTTATCAATAAGGTATTTGATAGCAGCATCCGAACGTTGTTGAGATAACTTATCATTGTATGTGTTACTACCTTTAGCATCAGTGTGTCCACGAACTTCTACGATTAACTCTGGATACTCATTCAATGTAGCCAATACTTGATCTAAAGTATCTGCAGCACCTTGACGGATATTGTGTTTATCAAAGTTAAAGTAGATGTTTACAAACAATGGTGGAGGTGTCAAATATAATTTTTGAAGTGTTCCCATATCTGCTTTTGCAACATCTTTGTTGTCACCTACAAAACCAGCTGCTCTAGCTGCTATTTTATAGTTTTTAGTGCGAGGAATTACAAAAGTAAATCGGTTACCACCTGCTTCAGATAATTCTTTTACTACATCACCAGAGGCTGCATCATATACAACTACAGTTACCCCAGAAAGAGGCTGTCCTGTCTTCTTGTTGTAAGTTTCAACCATAAGTCCTAGTTCTTTCAGTGCAACTTGCTCACCAAACTCAACAGGACGAGTGATATCAAAACCTTTAGCTATTAACTCTTCTTTTTGAGTAGTTGTTTCTGTTTTACCAGCTTCACGACCTTCTTTTTTAGCAACAATCTCATAATCTTTACCCATTTCTAATAGGAAAGTATAATTGTTACCTTCTGTATTTGTTTGCTCATCAACTACTTCACCAGTAGCTTTATCGATAACTTGCACTGTAGCACCATCTAATGGAGCGTTGCTATCTTGATCATAAACATCTACATTACAAATGATGTCACAACGCTCAGGCATCAATACAGAGAAAATATCATCACAACAAGTTTCACTTTTGTGTGCAAGTGACATTGTACCTGGACGGTTAGAGATTACATAAGCATAGCAATCATCTTTTCCTTCCTTATTGATAATAAAACCAAAGTCATCAACACGAGAGTTGAAACCAGCTTTCATATTTTCTACTTGTGTCCATTCTTCTGTATCTGGATTACGTTGGATACGGAAGATATCAAAACCTCCCATACCAGGATGTCCTTGAGAAGCAAAGTGCAAGTTATTGTCACGCTCATCAAAGAAAGGTGTAATATCATCTGCTATTGTATTGATAGTAGATCCCATATTAAGAGGTTGCTTAGTAGTACCATCTTCATTGATTTCTGCATACCAGATATCAAATCCACCTTCACCACCAGGCATATTAGAAGAGAATAATAAATATTCTTTGTCTCCCCATTTAGCAACAGATGGATTTTTACAAGCATACTTGTTAGAGTTAAAATCTAGTTGAGCAGGCTCTCCTATTTCACCATCATTGTATGGAGCATAGTAGATACGACTATTTTCTAGCATGTTACCAGACAACTGTGCTCTTACAAAATAGAATTTAGATAAATCTGTAGAAAAAGCAGGTTGTACAACATGAAAACCTTTCTTAAGGATTGCGTCTGCATTGAATGGTTGAGCTTCTTCCCATTCTGCGCCATCTTCATCAGGTTTTTTAGTTGTATAGATTTTAGCAAATTTACTATCATCTTCTGTTCCTTCCTCTACAAAGATAAGTGTATCTGATCTTAGTGAAGAGTAAATGATAGTTTCACGCCCCATAGGATAAGCACCACCTTCAGAAGAAGGTGAGTTTACATTACCTCCTAAGTTTTCGATAACTAATTCTTCTGGTAACTCTTCGCCCCATTCTTTAGCTAACTGTGCTCCTTCAATTTCGATTCCTGCACGAGTTTTGTGATAATCAGCATCATCACCTGTGTAAGCTGCATTAAACTTTTGGAACTCACCAATTGCTTTGTCATACTCACCATTCATTTTTAGAGCGTTTGCATAACGGTATCTAGCTAGAGGATATTCGTTTTTGGTATCTGCCTCTACCAATTTACCATACCACTCTGAAGCTTGAGCATAATCTCTAAGTTTATCATGTGTGTTAGCTACTTTATAAATAGCAAAAACATCACTAGGATCAGCATCATGAGCTTTTTGGTACCACTCTAGTGCTGTATAGGTGTCTTTTGCATCAAAGCGCTCATCCCCGATTTGCATCATTTTTTCTTTGGGAATACGATTTGTGGTAGGCTGTGCCCACATGTATTGAGTTGCAAAAAGGCAAATTAAGGATAGGATGAAATATTTTTTCATTACTTTATACAGTTTAAGTATTAAGTCAAGTTTTTATTAGATAGAAATATAAATCGTTCTCAACAAGAATTAGAAACGAGGACAGAATAAGATTTCTTTAACCACAGGGTTTTTGTAAATCTTAGCTATATAAGATAAGGCAACTTCGAAGCCCATTCCTCTATTTCCTTTAGAATAAATTTTAGAACTCAAACCAGTAGCATTGAGATCATAAGCAAATCCAAAGCGTAATCCTTTAACATCTAATCCCACACGCATAATTGCTGAGTCGAATAAGCGATAACCACCTCCTAAGAAAAGTGTAATATCTTTCATATCATTGAAGTGCAAACCTAATAATAGTTGCATGTTCAAATCTTGAGTATTTGCTTTGTTTTTGTAGAATACCAATGGACGTAAGAAGAAACGATCAGTTAATCCTATATCCACTAATAGATTAGCTATATATTCCATACTTTCTTTGAAGTCTTGACCTAAAAAGTTGTATTTAGGTTGGCTAAAGTGATTAAGGCTAAAGCCAGCTTCTAAACCAAATCTAGAACTTCTGTGGCTAAGCATCAATCCACCAGAGAAATCTGGGTAGGCTGCTGATGTTTCTGTTAGCATATTATCGCTTACTTGAACATATGTTCCGCCAAGACCACCACCTAAAATAATTCCGTCTTCAAATCTAAATTGTGTAGGATCTTTTACACGTTGTTGTGCAATACCACCCTGTACACCTAAAGATAAACGAGTGTTGCCTCGTTTGCCAAAGCCTAAGTGATAAGACAATGATAAGCTAGCTGCAAGGTTAGACAATTGCCCAACTTGATCTGCAAAGAAAGAAATACCGATACCAGCCCAGTTTTTCATTCTTGCTCCTGTTTTTTTAACCTTTGGGCTAGGGAAGCCAAATGGTACATCAATGTATGCAGAAGGTGTTTGATAGCCCGAGAACTTGTCGGTTCCACCACTCATACTGTTTATGCTAAGTCCTTGCCATTGTGTTCTGTATATACCTCCAATGCGAAATGTACCTTCATAGAAACCTGTATAGGCAGGGTTTAACTCCAAGGGGGCCATATCAAACATTGAGAAGTGGATATCTTGCGCACTAGTTATTGTTCCCCACATTGTGAAGCAGAACAATAGCATTTTTTTTGCAAATCTCATCGTCATCTTTTTTTGATAGCTGTTATAATAAAAATAGTCAAGTATAATGTTAGTTTTTAGGCAGTTCAACAATTCAACAAGCACAAATCTTTGATTATCAATAAATTAGGTTGCGTTAAAGTGATTTTATATTTATTTGATTATCAACAGTTTAGAAAAACTCATTAAGTTATTGTACAGTTCGAGCCGTAAATATAAATATTTAGTTATGAAATTCTGTCAAAAATAAACACTAAGTTTAATTAATATTAAATTTTTACATTTTACAGGTTATTTCTTCTCTAGATTTATTGTATTTATTCCACTAATTAAATTTACTCACTATGCATAAATTATTTTTGCATTTTTCGTTTTATCTATGTTTGACACTAACTGCCCTAAGCTGCCAATCTACCACCAGTTCAGAAGTAGAAAACACAAAAGAAGCCCCTATAACAACGACTACAGAGAGTTCGCTCAATTTAGAGCCTTGTGAACCTTTAATACAAGAAGCATTATACAATAATGTCCTCATGCAAGCATATACTTATCAAAATGGTAAATTTATGTTTGGAGTAGAAGGTGTTGCATTAGGAGCTAAGACTCCTGGTGCTGAAAAAAAAGAATCTGCTACTAGCAAAAAAGGCAACTATATACATATAGTGCTCAATGACAAGGACCATCACACTAGTGATTATCAGCATTTTATTCATGAGTTACCTGATGGAGAATACACTTTATTAAGTTTCCTATCTAGGTCCTACCACGAAAGCATAAAAACACCAACAGCATCTATTTCGAAAACTATTAGCATAAAAAACAAACAGCTTCAAAAAAGTCAAAATTTTGACCAAGCAGCTATTGCCATCAACGCTCCTAGAGGGCTCTACAAAAATGATGACACTAAAAAAGTAGTGCTCGACTTTCATTTATTTAACACCAATCTGTCTCCTGAAGGTAATAAAGTAAGGGTGTTAATAGATCAAGAGGAATTTATTTTAGACCAATGGCAGGCTCATTATATTAATGGACTTACCTTAGGTATGCATACTCTGGAGCTTAGTCTAATCAATTCGAGTGGAAATGTAATTTATGGTCCTGTTTCTGAACGTTTTGTCCTAACAGAAGAACCTGAAAACAGTTAATTTCGACGCAAAGCTATAATTTCTATACTATCTCCAATTCAAAAACTCAATATGTAGGAAAGTTTATAATTACAAATTCTCCTTAAACAAAAGAGCATCATACTCAAAAGTATGATGCTATTATTATATATATTGAAGTGCTTAATCTAAATGTTTCACCAATAAATCAGCATTATCAGAAGCGAATAATGGAAAGTTTTCCATATAAGCATTAATTTCTGCTCTTACAGTAGCTATAGTCTCTTCATTTTCTATATCCGACAAGATACGATCAATCCATTCTACAGTTTTTGCGCAATCAGCCTCTTTGAATCCACGAGTAGTAATAGCTGGTGTACCTACACGTATCCCTGATGTTACAAAAGGTGACTTGGTGTCAAAAGGCACCATATTTTTATTAACTGTAATATCTGCTAAAATCAAGGTGTTTTCAGCTTGTTTACCTGTTACATTTTTAGAACGTAAATCAATCAACATGAGGTGATTATCTGTTCCACCTGAAATCACTTTATACCCATATTTCACAAAGGCAGCAGCCATAGCTTGCGCATTTTTGGCAACCTGTTGCTGATAAGCCTTAAATTCTGGTTGCAAAGCTTCATGAAAAGCTACAGCTTTAGCAGCAATAACATGCTCTAAAGGCCCACCTTGTATCCCAGGAAATACTGCTCCATTGAAAATACCAGACATTTTTTTGAGTTTCCCACTCTTTTTCCACTTTAGGCCAAATGGGTTATCAAAATCTTTCCCCATTAAGATCATTCCACCTCTAGGGCCTCTCAATGTTTTGTGTGTAGTTGTGGTTACAACATGGCAATAATCTAAAGGGTTTTTGAGCAACCCTGCTGCGATCATACCTGCAGGATGTGCCATATCACACCAAAGTAGTGCACCTACTTTATCTGCAATTGCTCTAAAACGCTCATATTCCCACTCTCTAGAATAAGCAGAAGCACCACAAACAATCAATTTAGGCTGTTCTTTGATGGCTATAGCCTCTACCTTATCCATATCTATTCGCCCTGTATCCTCTTCTACTCCATAAAATGAAGGTTCGTATAATTTACCTGAGAAATTAGCTGGCGAACCATGTGTCAAGTGTCCTCCATGTGCAAGATCAAAACCTAGTACTTTGTCTCCTGCATTGAGCAATGCTAAATAAACAGCTGCATTGGCTTGCGCCCCAGAATGAGGTTGTACATTGACATAGTCTGCATTAAACAATTCTTTGGCTCTATCTATGGCTAATTGTTCGACTTGATCAACAACTTCGCAGCCTCCATAATATCGTTTACCAGGATAACCTTCTGCATATTTATTGGTCAAGCAAGATCCCATGGTACTCATGACTTGCTGACTTACAATATTCTCAGATGCAATCAACTCTATCCCCGTGCTCTGACGGTGAAACTCTTTCTGAAGAAGCTCTTGGATTTGTGTATCCTTTTGCATAACCAACTATTTTTTTTTTGTGGTTGAATAATTATATTAGAAATACCTGATAATTCAGCCCAAAGATAAATACTTCATTAAAATAGTTTGTATGTTTTTGACTTTTGTTCCAAAATTCAAAGAATGGTATTTTGTATTCAAAATACCACAAAAAAATGTATCTTAGGCTGAATAATTATTCATAATAATCCCCGTTTATTTAACATTGATACTACACTAATATTTTTAAAACATTCTATACTTTTTAATTTTAGTGTAATTAGTACAACTAAAAACTCAATAATTATGGCAATAAGATTTGGAGAAGATAATAGAAATACAAACTCTGGAGGAGGAGGTGGTGGAAGGAACTCCGGAAACAATAACGACAACCGTGCAGGAGCAGCCATACTCTTAGCTATCTTGCTTTTTGTATTTAAAAAACCTAAGATAGCTATTCCTTTATTACTTGTTGGGGCCGTTGCTTTTTTCATATTTGCTCCAGAAGAACTTCAACAGCAAATACTGGGGGATGATACTACTACAGACAGTGAGAGTATTTATTCGATGGGTTGTAGCATAGATCCAGAAAAATACGATGATACTGAAGCTTTTGAGGCCTTAGCAGCTAGCAGTAGTCACTACAATATCCCATCAAGAGCATCTTTGCTTAAGTACGCTCCTAGTCGTAGAAATCAAGGGCAACAAGGTTCTTGTGTAGGTTGGGCAAGTGCTTATGCTGCTCGTACTATCTTAGAAGCTCATACTACAGGCCGAAATCCTGACGATATTGCATTTAGCCCTTCTTTTCTGTACAACCAAATTGCACTAAGAGGCTGTAATGGTTCTTACACTAGTGAAGCACTCGAAAAAATGAAAAGAGATGGACTTCTGGCTTTTTCTAAATTTCCTTACAATCAAAACAGCTGTAATGCTCAACCCAGTTCTAGCCAATTAAGCGAAGCTCGAAACTTCCGTATTAGAGGTTACAATCGCCTAACAATGACTGGAGGGAATTATGATGTAGACATAGAGGCAATCAAACAAAATATAGCACAAGGTGCTCCTGTAGTTATTGCTGTTAAGGTTCCACCTTCTTTCAATTATGTAAATGGAGATCGTTGGAAACCTGATAGCCATGAAGCAAACAATGTTCGGAACTATGGTGGTCATGCCATGTGTCTAATTGGTTATGACGAAAATAAAAATGGCGGTTCTTTCCAAATAATGAATAGTTGGGGACGTGATTGGGGTAACGATGGAGTTACTTGGGTCAATTATAGAGATTTTCAGACGTTTTGTAGAGAAGCTTATGGACTTTATCCGCACCCTAAAGCTAAAACTTCTTCTGATTCTAAATTTTCTATTGACTTTGGTCTAATTACTTGGGATGAAGGAAATACTAATCAACCCATTCCTGTAAAAAGAACTCGTGGAAATGTTTTTGATGTCATTAAACCTTTAAGAAAAGGCGAAAAATTCAAGATTGAGTCTGTTAATAATACAGAATGTTACATGTATGCTTTTACTTTAGAAGCAGATGGCCGAACTAGCACTCGAATATTTCCACACGATGCTAAAACATCTCCTTATTGTGGGATTGTAGGCCCTAGACATATTCCTAAAGCAGAAAATCAATTCTTTTTTGCTGACGATTCAGATGTTCAAGAGCGCTTTACTTTAGTATTCTCCAAAAAACCATTAGACTATGATGCAGTTAGCCGTAGAATAACCAATAGTCGCAAGTCAAACTATGAAGATCGTGTAATGGATGCACTTTCTGATCGTTTGATCTCTAATGTTAAATTTAAAACTAGAGGAAATTCACAAATTGGTTTTGAAGCTGCTGCTAAGGGCAGTAGAGATGCTGTAGCTGTAGTCATGACTATTGATAAGTATTAGTTCAATCTTTAAACTGTCAACAATCTTTATTTTGATGTTGATTGATATAAAAAATAGGTTTAGGAGCATACTCCTAAACCTATTTTTATTGATTTTTCTTGTCTCAAAAACTAATCTTGCCATTCCACATATTCATCCTCTCCTTCTCCCAAATCCGTCCACTCCTCTGGTTCTTTTAGGGTTTGTACATTATCGGCAGTAGGACTGTTCCCACTTCTGACAGAAGCACCACTAAACTCTGCACGCAATGTATTGGCAATAGCTGGCAAATCTTGTGCTAACTGCTCGTCCAACTCCTTTTTAGCATGCTTTTTACCCTTTTTCCATTGCGTTTCGCCATACAGATTGCCCCAATAGCGAACATAGATATTAAACAGGCCTTTTTGGCGAGCTTTGAGTGGTTTCATATCAGGGTTGTACTTTTTCATTTTGGCTGCTAAGACTTGCCCTACATTCACCTTAACCTTATAATCCATATCTTGATTAAAAGAATGCTTGGCAGCTATAGTTAAGTTTAGGGCATTGCTTCGGATAAACATAGCAGGTATATGGAATACACCTTTCTCTATCTTGAATTGATTACGAAGGTTTGTAAACTTGATGTGCCTGAGATCTTTTAGTTTGATAAAGGCCGAAAAATCTTCCAACATTTTTAGTCCAATTAGCTCTCCATTTTGCAAATCTACATCGGCCAAAACTTTTAAGTCATCACTCATAAAATTACCTACCTCATCAAAAGAAGCATTCACTTTGATAAGTGAATTCAATGTTCCACGCATTTGGTGATCTTGAATTACATCTTGCCCAAAATTTTCGCATTGATACAGTAATTGTTGCATATCTACACCTTTACACTCTAGATAAGCCTCCATATAAGGTGCTTTTTCAAAAAACACTTTACTGTTGAGCTCCCAATGGCCTGCCATAGCATCCATACTTACACCTTTCACACTCAATATATTATTATCAAAAACCATTTCCCCATTAATATTATTGGCTGCAAGTTTTCCATACTTAAACTCTAATATATTGGTAATAAATGTCCCTTTTAGGAATTGTGTAATAAACTCCCTGCTCTCATATTTCTCTTGTGTAATAGAATCTTTTATTTCTTCGGGAGCTGCTGCTACTTCCTCTACATCTGTCCCACCTAAGGCTACCAACTCATCAACATCCATTTTCTGAGAGTTCAGAGAAGCACTAAATGTTAACTCTGCATTTTTGGAATTAAGCGAATCTGAAAATAATACAGGCAAAGCATTTTGGAAATCGCCATTGATGGCAATATGATTATTGGGTGTCACCAATATAAAGTTAGCAATATTGAACGCATTATTGTTCAATACCATTCTTCCTGTTTCTATACCTAAAGGTATTTCGTTGACCAATAAGCTAGCCTTATCAAAATTAATAGCTCCAACTAGTTTTACTTTAGAGATACGGCGAGTATCCACCATATCCTTGTAGTAACCATTTAGAGACAATTCTTCGATATCTATATAGCCACTACCATTGGTTACCTGTTTACCCAAAAGGCCATATATACCAGCTAGAGATATTCCACCATTAAAAGAAAAATCAATTTTAGGATTTTCTAAACCTTGCATTTTCCAATTAATACCAATAGGATCTCCATCCAAACTTGCTTCAAAGTTTTTGAGTTCAAAAAGGGCAGATTGATCTGATTTGCCATCACCTGTAGTAAAGGAGACTTCAAAATTCACATTTTCCATATCACTAGCCATATCTGGATGTGTTACGTATCCGTCTTTCAACCCAAAGCCCATATTGATTGCTGGCAGTTGTTTTCCAGTGTATAAACCTTTAACAGTTGCATTGAAGGTAAGATTTGCATAGCTTTCAAAACCTCCCAAAACACCTTGATAAGAGGCAGGAAGTAACTGTAACAAGGAGTTAAGTCGAGCTTTTTGAGTTTCAAAAACCATATCCATCTCGGTTCCTTTATCACTCTGTGTAAAACTTCCATCTACATTAAAATCATTGCCTTCTATATTAAACAAGATATCTTCAAATGTATATTTCCCTGCTATATTGTCAATACCAACAACTGCATCATAAGCAATCTGTTTGCCTACTAAATAAACATCTTCTCCCATTTCGATATGATCAGAATAAATTTCTGCATTGCTTATCATATCATACTTATCGTTGGTAAAACTCCCTTCAAATTCTGCAGACTTGAAGTTGAGTTTTATGTCTTGTTCGTGTGCCTCGTGGATATAATGCACATTCACATTGCTCAATGCTGCATTCTCTATAGAAAGGTTCAACTCTCCACTTTCTGTTTCTTCTTCGACCGCAGTTTCATCGGTTACAAATACATCATAATTAGAAAGACCTTTCTCATCAACATGTACAAATATATCCCCATTAGACATCTTTAGGGTATTAAAATCATAATTGCCAGTCAACAATCCAAAAATTCCACATTTGAGCGATATAGTTTCTACATCTAACAAATCTTTGGCTTGCTTCCCTGTTCCTTCTAGACGAACATTTTTGAGGTTCACGGAGGCATTGGGGAAACTCCAAATCAAGGAAAGCTCAGCGGTCTCTACACTTAACTCCGTTTTGAGAGACTTCTTCAATACATTAATTACAAGACCACCTATTTTTTCTTCAAAAAATGCAGCTGCAATAATTAAAATCAACAAAACACCTAATATAAGTAGCCCTAGCCATTTAAGCAGTTTCATTAATGGATTCTTCTTTTTCTTGGGGTCTTTAATTGGTTTATCTTTCTTTGCCATATTTTAATACAGTTGAGATGCGTTTATAGTGGATTTTTATAATCTGTTCTATTCTGTAAAATTTACATACTTGTAAAGATATAGGATTTTGATTAATTTACCCTAAGATTTTTTATCATTTCCTTTTTGCATTTCAATCTTTTAACTGTCAATAGTTTAGCTACTACACAGTCCTACAAGAAGGTGGTTGTAGCAAAAAAAACATTTTAAAAATTTGGATAAATAAAAAAGGGTTGTATCTTTGTCGTGCTCAAAACACAAGGTTAGAGCAACAAATACTAGGGTGATTAGCTCAGTTGGTTCAGAGCACCTCGTTTACACCGAGGGGGTCGGGGGTTCGAGTCCCTCATTACCCACTAGTTTATTTTAGTTTTTATTGATATTTTCGGGTGATTAGCTCAGTTGGTTCAGAGCACCTCGTTTACACCGAGGGGGTCGGGGGTTC
>JAAEPD010000584.1 GCA_024222455.1 Aureispira sp. | reverse complement strand
TCAAGCAAATTGCTCGACCAGGCTCTTCTTATCGTATAGTGGTAGAACAGCCTTTAGGTTATCCTAGTGTTTTGGGCGACCCTTCTAGTAGTATTGCCATAGATGGTTGTAGGACCAACCCTGATGGTACTTTTAATACTATATTCCTTTCACAGTTCAATAATGACAATAGCTCCCCTTTTATTGCTAATGATTGCCAGTCGAGTATAGGGGCTTATGACCCTAATGATAAACGAGGGTTCCCAATGGGTTATGACGATGAACACTATATTTTTAGTAATACAGCTATCAATTATCATATTCGATTTCAAAATACAGGAACAGACACAGCTTTTACGGTTAAGATAATAGATACACTGTCTACTTATTTAGATCCTACTTCTATACAAGCAGGTGCAAGTAGTCATCCTTATACATGGGAGCTTGACCAACAGGGGATAATAAGCTTTACTTTTAATAATATTATGTTGCCAGATAGCAATATCAATGAGCCTGCTTCACATGGTTTTGTGAAATTCAAAATCAATCAGAAAATAGCTAATGAAGATGATACCCGAATTGAAAATAGGGCAGCTATCTATTTTGATTTTAATGAACCTGTATTGACCAATACTACATGGCATACTATCGGTTCAGATTTTATTTTGATTGCAGATCAATTGCCAGATGTAGAAAGAAACCAAGTACAGGTGCAAATAGCTCCTAATCCTATTCAAAATACTGCTACTATATCTTTAGAAGGACTAGAAGGTCAACGCGTGGACTTTCAGCTGTTAGATGCTACTGGTAGGTTGATTTTGGAGATCAGAGAGCAACGAGATCAATTTCAATTAGATAGGAAAAATTTATCTAATGGCATGTATTTTTATGCTATTCGACATAAAGGTAAATTAGTTGCTTCTGGGAAGTTGATTGCACGATAAGTAAAATTTTAGAACAATAAAATCTAACCTAATGAATAATATAACCTTTTTTAAGTTTATCATGCTAAGTTATTTAGTGCTGTTGTTGAGCAGCTGTAAAAAAGATAATGGAAAAATTGATAACCCTAATATTATAATTAATGAGCAATTTAGTTTTGCGGCACATCAGAAGGGGGGAGATCTTATAAAAACAGATAATGGAGGTTATTTGCTTTTTGGCGCAACTAGTACAGATGGTGAATATTATGATTTGTATGTGATAGAAACAGATGAGAATGGAAAAGAAAAATGGCATGCAGTATATGGCGAAACATCTATCAGTAGTGGAACAGATATTAGATATATAGACGAGCAAGCCGTTCGGGTTGTTGAATTACCAAGTGGAGAGTATGTATTGGTTTGTAATAGAACTTATCATAAAGAATATAGTGTGTCGGGTGTATTTGTGCCAGAAAAGACTAAAATAGTATTGTACAAAATTGGAAGTACTGGAGGAAATATATCATCAATAGAATTGGACTCCGAAGATGATTACTCTTATAGTGCAGCAGATATTGAATTGTTGGATGATGGTGGGTTTATATTGGTAGGTAATACAACTAATATCAATAAAAATAAGCCTCAATAT
The DNA here is from genome assembly GCA_024222455.1 of Aureispira sp. Classification (GTDB taxonomy): domain Bacteria; phylum Bacteroidota; class Bacteroidia; order Chitinophagales; family Saprospiraceae; genus JAAEPD01. The sequence continues at coordinate 8,882 of JAAEPD010000584.1, read as the reverse complement.
TTTGCTTATAAAGACTATGATAAAAAAGATATGTTGGTTACTCGATTGAATAGCGATTTTACTAAAAACTGGGCTTCTGGTGCCGCTTCTAGTCAAGGAAGAGGTTTTGTAGGAATAGATGCTGCTACTGGGGTAGCTGTTACGAAAGATGGTTACTATTTAGTAACAGGGACTGTACAAGAGATGGATATGGTAGCGAATGAGAAATTAGAAAATAACTTAATTGCAATGCTATATGAACCAACTCAGGGAGGAGTTGTAAATCAAAAAACTTATGGGTTGGGTTATGAGTTGATAACTAACGATATGTATTTTGATCAAGCAACTGGTGAGGCGATTGTTTTGGGTTATGAACCTATACCTAATTTTAAAAGTGGCAATTTAGTGGTTGTCAAAATTACTACAGGAGGCTTCAATTTAGAATTTCCAGAACCAGCAGAGCTCTATGGAGCTAATGGAAAGGCAATTCAAGATGAGGATGGAAGTACTTTGACTAAGCCCCTGATAGGGAATAGAATAATAAAAGGCTTAAATACTCATAAATATGCAATTGGATCGACTGTCTATAGTCATATGAATGGGGAAGGTGAGTGGTTGTGGTTTAGATAATGATGATAATGTAGTGACAGATAGCGAAAACTATATAGGTAAAAGAGTTGAAAATGAGCTTCCTTTGTTGGATGAGTTGTCTGGGATAGTGATCAGTCATGATTCAAATAGTTATGTAGTAACAGGGACTATTGAGGTCTCTAAAGGGGTATCTTATATTGGACTTGTAGTTGCCAAAATATAAAAAGCATTAGCATTTTTTTGAATTATTTTGTTGGATAAAAGCACTCTGCCTTAAAGTTTTGATGAACAGTCTTTTTTACATGCATATAGCTATGCTGTAATCAGATTGCTTGTCAAAACTTTTCATTTTTTGCGTAAACTACTGTATCTTGCAACTGTTTTGCTAATAAGCTCAAAAAGACAATGGACAAAAAGGCCGCAACTAAACAATTTTTTAGAACTACCTTGTTGGATTGGTTTCAACAGTCGGAGCGGCCATTGCCATGGAAAGATACAAAGGATCCTTATTTGATCTGGCTATCTGAGATCATTTTGCAGCAAACACGTGTAGAGCAGGGAATGCCCTACTACAAAAAGTTTGTAGAAAAGTATCCGAGCATACAAGACCTTGCGAGAGCAGAGGAAGATGAGGTGTTGAAATTGTGGGAAGGTTTGGGCTATTATTCTAGAGCTCGAAATTTACATTATACAGCTAAGTATATTGTGAATGATTTGGATGGTATTTTTCCTACAACACACAAGTCTATCCGAAAACTGAAAGGGGTAGGAGACTACACCGCAGCTGCTATTGCTTCTTTTGCTTATGGGCAGCCACATGCTGTGGTTGATGGCAATGTTTATCGAGTACTTTCTAGGTTTTTCGGAATAGAAACAGCTATAGACACTACTGAAGGCAAAAAGGAGTTCAAGAAATTGGCCGATGAGCTATTGGATACCGATAATCCAGCAGAGTATAATCAGGCTATAATGGATTTTGGAGCTATACATTGCAAACCTAAACGCCCTTTGTGTCCTCGTTGTTTACATCGAGAAAAATGTGTCGCTTATAAGGCTAAACAGGTACATGAATTGCCTAAAAAATCGAAGAAAATAAAGAAGCGAGATCGTTTTTTTTATTACTTGATTATGAATTATAAAGGGAAAGTACAGATTCGGAAGCGAGTAGAAAAGGATATTTGGCAAGAACTGTATGAGTTTCCGATGATAGAAATGTCACATTTTTGTGAATGGGAAGAAGTGACGGAGCAAGAGTGGTGGAAAAAGAACTTTAAAGATCAACAGTTTTATATTTCTAAAATCTCTAAGGCTTATAAGCAGACCTTATCTCATCAGAAAATAGTGTCTGTGTTTATAGAGATAAAGTTAATAGAAGGCTTTTTTTTAGAAAAAGAAGTAAATATGGTGGTAGATCGAAAAAAAATAAAGAACTTTGCCTTCCCCAAAATAATAACTACTTATTTGAACGATAAGCATTTATATTTAGACCTTTAGGAGCTACATAAATTTGGGGCTCAAATATTAAATGAGGTATTGACTTTTATTAGACCACTAACTATTTTATGCCTGAATAACTTTGGGTATCCAAATTTTTTAAGTAATTTATTAATCTAAATAAAATATATAAACAAGAAACTAATGGTTAATCGTGTTACATTGATTGGTCGATTGGGTAAAGACCCTGAATTGAGAACCCTTCCAAGTGGAGCTAGTTATGTGCGTTTTTCTTTGGCTACTAACGAGTCTTTTAAAGACAAAGATGGAGAGTGGCAAGATGCTACAGAATGGCATAATATAATAATGTGGAGACAAATGGCTGAACGTGCTGAAAAGCAGTTGAAAAAAGGTGGTTTGGTCTACATAGAAGGTAAGTTGACACACCGTTCTTGGCAAGATCAAGATGGGAATACTAAAAACATGACCGAAGTGAAAGCTATGACTTACAAGTCTTTAGAGCGCAGAGAGTCAACCGGTGGCGGTGGATATACTCCTCCTCCTCCTCCTGAAGAAAATGCTAGTTCAAACAATAATACGAAAGCAGAAACAACAATAGATGATTCTGCCGACGATGATTTACCATTCTAATATCCTTCCTTAAGGGTTAAGGTGTTTAGTAGTTTAACTTAAACTATTAAACACCTTAATTTTTATTTGCTGATCAAATTTGAGACAACTTTGGACACCGAACCTTATCAAGAATTGTTGATAACTGTTTTTTCCCCTTTAATACTTGCATCTCCTTTGTTGGATGTAGGTAATCTAATAAGCATAGGCCTAGTCGGATTATTATTAATCTGCTCAGGAATGCTTTCCGGTTCAGAGGTGGCTTACTTTTCTATTACACACAATGATATTTCTAAGTTACAGCAAGACGAAAACAGTCCTCAAACACGTCGTCTTTTACGACTTTTGGAGAGACCTAGATACCTCTTGTCTACAATACTTATAGCCAATAATTTTGTCAATATTGCCATTATTATAGTGTCTAATTATATCTTGGGACAGCTTATCCCTAGTGATACAATGCCTCATTGGTTGCATTTTACCATTACAGTAGTTCTAGTTACCTTTTTGTTGGTCTTGTTTGGGGAAGTTGCCCCAAAAGTTTATGCCAACCTCAATAATATGAGGATTGCTACGTTTATGAGTAGACCTTTGTTGCTCTTTAGGAGCTTATTTCGTCCTCTGAGTTGGATGCTGGTCAGTAGTACAAAAGTGATCGAAAATAGGCTGAGAAAGAGAATGAAAAGCCAAAGTATGGTGACTCCAGAAGATATCACTCAAGCTATTGAATTGACGGTCAAAAACACTAAATATGCTCAACAAGATATAGATATTCTAAAGAATATAGTTCACTTTGGGAACATTGCTGTCAATGATATCATGTGTCCTAGAATGGATGTAATCGCAGTGGATGAATCTATTTCTTTTAATGAGTTGATAGAAGTTTTTAAGGAGCACACTTTTTCGAGAATACCTGTGTATGAGGAGACCTTAGACAAGGTGAAAGGGGTGGTTTATTCTAAAGATCTATTAGAATATTTAGATCAAGATGACTCTTTTGATTGGCATGCAGTGGTTCGTCCATCGTTTTTTGTGCCAGAGAATAAAAAAATTGATGATTTGTTTAATGATTTCAAATCGAAACGCACACATATGGCTATTGCTGTAGATGAATATGGTGGAACGGTTGGAATTGTTACTTTGGAGGATGTAATGGAAGAAGTTGTGGGAGAGATTCAAGATGAGTTTGATGAGCCAGAGGATAGCAATTATCAGAAAATAGATCAATATACCTATCAGTTTGATGGGAAGACTAGTATTAATGATGTTTGTAAGGTGATAGGGGTGGATGTTGACTTTTTTGATGAAAAGAGAGAAGGTGCAGAAACCATTGCTGGCTTGATGTTGATTCTGAATGGAACCGCAATGCCTAAAGCTAGTACTGAAATTGTATATCGAAATTATAAATTGGTAGTGGTGTCTGCATCCAAACGAAGAATAGAGCAAATTCGAATAACGCTTCCTAAAGATGATAAGGCTGTTGTCTCAACTACAACAAAAGGAAATTAACGTATAGAATTATTATAGGCATATTAGTCAATATAAAATTTATGAAAATAGTATTGTATTGTGGAGTTCTCCTATGTTTGTTGGTGGCATGTGAGGAAGAACAAATTCCTTTTCCGAAGGAAAGGCTTTATCCTAAAGTAGATTATCCAGAGCGCAATTATTCTACCTTGAATAAGGAGTTTTGCAACTTTTCTTTCAATTATCCTGACTATATGAAGTATAAACATGATTCTATGTTGGTGAATGAGAAAGCAAAACATCCTTGTTGGTTTACCTTAGAGTTTCCATCTTTAGGAGGTAGTTTGCACATGACTTATACTGATATTAGCGGTGAAGGTTCAAGTGATAAACTATATGATGTGATCAAAGATGCTTATGCACTTTCTGAGCAACATAATCCTAAGTCTACAGGGCGTGATGACCAACCTTATCATGATGCAGATCGTGGAATATATGGGATAACTTTTGGGGTGAGTGGTGATGTCGCTTCTCCATATCATTTTGTATTGACAGATAGCTTGAATCATTCTTTGTGGGGTTCCTTGTATTTTAATGCAAAACCGAACTCAGATTCATTAAGGCCAGTGGTCGATTTTGTTCGTGAAGATATTGATAAAATATTGTCCTCATTTAAGTGGTTAGATTAGAAAATGGAAACAAAAAAACAAAAAAAATCGGTTGCTTCTAATTTTATTTATGGGCGACATCCTGTAGTTGATGCTATAGAAAATGGAGCTTCTTTGGATAAGGTAATGATATTACAAAATATCAGAGGAGAGTTTGAAAAACAGGTTAGAAAATTATGTAAGGAGTATGTGATTCCTTTGCATGCAGTATCTAAAGATAGACTGAATAAAATCACGAAAAAGAACCATCAAGGCATTATTGCTTATATGGCAGAGGTGGAATATCAGCAACTTGATAATGTATTTCCTACTATTTATGATAAGGGGGAGATGCCTCTTATTATGTTGTTAGATGGGGTTACTGATGTTCGAAATATAGGGGCTATTGCCCGATCTGCAGAGGCTATTGGTGCTCATGCTATAGTGGTGCCAACCAAAGGCTCTGGTCTGATCAATGCAGAGGCCATGAAAACGTCTGCAGGAGCTTTATCTGCCATTCCTGTTTGCCGAACAACAAGCCTTGTGACTGTGATCGATTATTTGCAAATGAATGGTGTACATGTAGTTGCAGCTGATTTGAGTGGCAAAAAAATGCTCTATGAGTTAGAGTTGACAGGCCCTACAGCTATTGTAGTAGGAGCTGAGGATAGAGGTGTAGCTCGTCACTTGCTGAAAATGGTTGATGAGCGTTTCAAGATACCAATGGGAGGAACTACTGATTCTTTCAATGTTTCGGTGGCTTCAGGAATTGTGCTTTATGAGGTGTTAAGGCAACGATCTCTCGCCTAACTAAATATAAAAATGGCTGAATCTTGTATAGATTCAGCCATTTTTATATTATAAGCTAAAGTACTTATTAGTCACGGTTGATAGAGATTTTTTTAGTCATCTCAGCACCACTTTCATCTTGTATTTTGAAGATATAAGTACCATCGTCCAATGTTTTCACGTTAAGTGCATTATAGTTGTTTCCTTCTGTTACTTTTAGTACACGATCTGCAGCTATTTCGTAGCCTTCTTCGTCAAACATTTGCATCGCAAGCTCTTTTTGATCTTGAGATTTAAGAGAAAAAACGAATACATCATCATTTACTTCATCATCAGAAGTCATTTCGATCTCTAGAGTTTTAGCTACTTTTTCGGCAGCCATTAGAGAAGTGTATATTGTAGTAACAATTTGCTTGTCGTCACCATCATCCATCAAAAGAATTACCGCTACCATTTTTTTAGGGGCAGCTTCAGCTGTAGGAGCAAAGGCTCCGATTGTAAATACGCATGCTAATAACAAGGATAATACTTTCATGACTATTGATTTTTAATAAAAATTTAAAATATTATAATGCAAAATTAGGTTCTTTGTTGCTAATAAACAAATTTTTGGTTGAAAATGACAAAGTCCAAACCTAGAAATTTGTTTTTGTGGGTATTGTAAAGAATATTAGTCTAATATTTGTTCATGATTCAAAAGAACAATAAAAAAAACTATTTTGCCAGACAAAAAAAATGCTTGAATTAGCCTTCTAATAAAGCCTTATTTTGTTGGAAGATAGCTAAATAGGGTGTCAAAGACTTATTTAGTGTAGTTTTTAAAACATGTTATTTAATATATAAATGTGAAAATAATTCGATATCTATTAGTACCAGTCTCTTTAATTTATGGTTTTGTAGTAGAGCTAATTAAATGGTTCTATCAAATAGGTATACGCAAGATTCACTATAGCAAAATACCAATTATTAATATAGGCAACCTGTCTACAGGAGGAACAGGCAAAAGCCCACATGTTAGCTACCTTATTGAACTTTTGTCTGCAAAACTCAATATTGCAATATTAAGTAGAGGGTACAACAGAAAAACTAAAGGTGTACTTTGGGTAGAACAAGACGCTCTTGCTCAAGATACAGGCGATGAACCCTTACAGTTTAAAAAAGAATTTCCTTCTGTTCCTGTTATTGTATCCGAAAAACGTGCTCTAGCGCTACCTCATATTCAAGAGCGTTATCCAAACACAGAGCTGATCCTATTGGATGATGCTTTTCAGCATTGGGCTTTGTATTCTCCTATCAATATATTGTTGACTACTTTTGATCAACCATTTTTTGAAGATTTTGTGTTGCCTACAGGCAATCTTCGAGAATTCAGAAAAGGGTATCAGCGAGCAGATATTATTATTATTACTAAATGCCCTTCTTCTATAAATACTACACAAAAGAGTCGCTTTCAGAAGGCTATCCCCCTAAAGGAACATCAAAAAATATTTTTTTCTTATTATGAATATGTTCAACCCAAGGTTATTGGAGAATGTAAAGTGTTAAGTTTTGAGGAGCTCAAAGGAATGAATGTCTTGATGTTGGTGGGGATTGCAGATACTAGCTATTTAGAACATTTTATGAATGAAAATGCTAAAAGTTGTGAGTGGTTGAAATTTCCAGATCATCATTATTTTTCAGAAAAAGATATGGATGCAATGCTTGAACATTATAAAAGGCTGAAAGAGCAAAAGGGACCTACAGTGGTTTTAACTACAGGGAAAGATGCTATGCGTTTAGGCATTTATCAACAAAAACTGAGAGCTTGTAAACTGCCTATTTATAGTTTGCCAATAGAAGTGAAATTTGCTTTTGGAGAAGAGAAAAAGTTTGAAGAAGCAATCGAAGCTCTACTAAAAAAAGAAAAGGCAATACTTTAGATAGTATTGCCTTCTCTGAGAATTTTTATAGTCTTTCTAATCAATAGACAATAATTTTGGCTTGGCAATATTGTCATTGTTTAGTGGTAATATGGGATTGGTTATTTTCGCATTTTTCTTATCAAATTTTCGGATAGCACTATCTCTTTGTTTTTCAGATTTCAAAGAGAAGATAAATGCCTTATCACTTTCTTTGTTAGCAGGTGTCATCTTAATGTTTAAAGCCTTAGCTACTTTTCGAGCATTTTTTAAGGTAGTAAAAATAGTTTTGACAACTTGAACTTTGTCGCTATTGTTCATAGTTAAGATAACCATAACTGATTTATCATCATTTGCAAAAGTAGATGAATTGAAACTAATAACTATTGTTAGTATAAGTAGTAGGGCTTTCATAATAATTGAAATTTTTAATGATTAGGGGAATGAATAAAACACATCTAAAAATACGATTTTTTGAGTAATTTGGCCAGTAAGTACACAAAAAAAAGAGCTCCCTTTAGAGGAGCTCTTTTTTATTTTGTATCCAAAAGGATATATTAGTCACGCTTGATAGTCACTTTCTTAGTTAACTCAGCACCTGCTTCGTCTGTTAATTTGAAAATGTAAGTACCATCTTCCATAGTTTTTACATTCAAAGCATTGTAGTTGTTACCATTCTCCAACTGAACCTCACGGTTAGCTTGGATCTCATAACCCTCTTCATCAAACATTTGGATAGCGATGTCTTTTTGCTCGTCAGATTTAAGAGAGAAAACGAATACATCGTCATTCACTTCGTCATCAGCAGTCATTTCGATGTCTAAAACTTGAGCTACTTTTTCAGCAGCCATCAAAGTAGTGTGTACTGTAGCGATGATCTGTGCATCATCTTCTTGGTCCATAGTCAAAACAACCATAACCATTTTATCTTCAGTTGCAAAAGTAGCGGCATTAAAACCAACGATCATTGCTAGTACTAATAATAGAGATTTCATAATATTATAAATTTGTGTTGAACAAATAAGTTGATTACGCTTATAGTCTTGCCAAAAAGAAGCCGAAATGTTAATTTGCTGTTGTACAGTAGGTTAAGTATTTTAATATTGGTTAATTTGTCCCATTTTGAGACTTGTTTCTATTTTGGGTTTATTGTGGAGCAATAAAAAAGGAGCCTCCTAAAAAGGAAGCTCCACAGTTTTTTTATATCCAAAAGGATATATTAGTCACGCTTGATAGTCACTTTTTTAGTCAACTCAGCACCTGACTCATCAGTCAATTTGAAGATGTAAGTTCCATCGTCCATAGACTTCACGTTCAATGCGTTGTAGTTGTTACCATTTTCCAACTGAACCTCACGGTTAGCTTGGATCTCATAACCCTCTTCATCAAACATTTGGATAGCGATGTCTTTTTGCTCATCAGATTTAAGAGAGAAAACGAATACATC
>JAAEPD010000583.1 GCA_024222455.1 Aureispira sp. | reverse complement strand
TTTCTGAATACTCTACTTTTTCAACTTTCAAATTAGGTATATTCAGAATCCCTGTGTAAATTTCTAAGTCTAATGCCATTTTTATTTTTAGACCAACTTAACTTTTTTTCCCTTTTTGGCAAAAACTGTCAGAGAACCGTTAAGTTTTGCTTTTTGTAGAGCTGTAGATTTATCTTCACCCTTTGCTAAGTATTGATAGAAATCAGGAATAATAGTTGGTGCGCTTTGGTCTGCTACAGCCCATAAACTCATAAGTATGCTCTTACTACCTGTAGACGTGAATCCCCTAGCTAAACTCATAACCCCTTCTCCTGCTTCCCATTTGCCCAAAGCTGTATTACAGGCACTCAAAACTACTAAATCTGCATTCATCTCTAATCCATAAAGCTCAAAGGCATAAAGCATATTGTTATTGGTACTATCAGGCGCAAAAGCAATACTAGAATAAGCACCATTTTCTTCATTAAGCAGTCCATGTGTAGCTAAATGCACAATTTTAGCTTTAGAAAGGTGCTCTAAAAAAGTAGTTTTAGTAGCTTCTTCGCCTATTTTTAAGGTGCTTGGGAATAGATCTTTGATACGGTCTACTTCTTGTTTAGAGCCTTTTAGATTACCTAAGTTATAGTCAATGTGACTAGTTGGACTTCGTTGAAGGGCTAGAGGTGCATTGCCAAAACTAGGAGCAAAGGCTATTAGTTGACTATTGATAGATTCAGATAATTGACATTGTTGCAGCCAAGTTGTTGCCGAAAAAGTATAACTGATTTTCACCTTTCTTATTAGGTAAGGAAGCTCTACATAGTTTGGAAATTTACCTTCTTCTAATGATTGTTTTTGGGTAAGTAGAGCATCAAAAGGTAGATAATTAAGAAAATTATCAGGTAGAATATACAACTGGGTTATATCCTCATCTAGTTGCAGTGGCTCTATCAAATGTAGGTAGAGTTGATAGCCTAAATGAAGGTATTGTTTATCTTCTTTGTTTAGAATAGCATTTCTAAACTGAAACACAAGTTGACTTAGACTATCGGTAGTTGCTGTTTGATAAAAATCAATAGCGTCCTTTTTAATTTTTAATATGGAAACTTCCTTTTCCTGCACACTATATGCGATTAAGGATTCATGGGATTTGAGCTGTTCTTGAATTTGTTTTAATTGAGCTGGTTGAGTATGGAAAAGTTGTTTGTAATAAGCAGGTTGTGTTTCTTTTAAAGTCGTTATTGTGTGATCTTGTTTTTGCTGAATCCGAACAAGTTTTGATTGGAGTTTGCTTAATTCTTTAGGATCTGTATTTGATGAAATTACTTGACTATTGATTTGTTCTTCAAGCTCTTCAATAGTATTTTTTTGTAGATGATAGTTTCTTATTAGAATAGAAGAATCTTGATTACTGTTTAGTTGTTGTTGTTCTAATAATATACGGTTTAGTACAAATGCTCTATTTTGCTCTATGTATTTAAATGCTTGAGCTAAATGCTTGTGTTCTGAGGTTAGTTGGTAGTTGTCGAATAAATGACTAATAGCTTTGCTATAAATTTCTGAATTTATGTTATTGTGTATTAACGTGAACTAAGGATTAGAAATTAAGCAGCTTTATGTTGAACATTAGTTAATGAAGGATAATAAATAGCTGGTTTTTTATCTAAATATTGATAGGCAATTAATCCAGCAAATAAATGAGAAAAGGCATTAATAGGCT